>CAIKYI010000771.1 GCA_903831545.1 uncultured Methylobacter sp.
AGAAAAGCTGGGCCGGCGTTTCACTTTCTGAGAGGATCGTTATCATTCAGAAGTTTGCGTCGCTGCTACAGGACAACATACAGTCCTGTGCTGAAATTTTAAGTACTGAGGTTGGTAAGCCACTCCAACAAGCAAAAAATGAAGTAAATGGTGCCTGTGCCAGAATCGAATGGCTAACTGCAAATGTTTCTGCTGCACTTAGCGAGACCTGGATGGTGGAGAGTGGTGCTACACGCGAAAAGATTGTTTATGAGCCATTAGGAGTTGTTTGCAATATTCAGATCTATTTTATAGTCATAAATGAATATTTAGTGAAAATTTTGATATTTGAATATATTGTCGGAGGAGGTTTTAATAAACAATCGTTACCCGAATCCCTGATTACTGAAGGCAGCCTGATGCTAAGGGCTTTGCTCGACAATCTTACAAAACTGGATAATATTGAAATCACGGTAATGCTCGATTGGCGGCTTGGCGATTTACTCTCTGAGACCTTGGTAAACACTGTTATCATTGGGCCAGAGCATAATTGCACCGAAGAATTTACTCGCTTGGCCGGACAATCTGATATGGTCTGGCCTATAGCGCCCGAGTTTGACGGTGTCTTGCAACGCCTTTGTCAAACGACATCAGCGTTAGGCAAGATATTATTAACTTCTCCAGAAGCAGCCGTGGCCATCGCAGGCGACAAATACAAAACCTATCAGTTGCTTAACAAGCATCATATAGCCACGGTTCCAACCCAATTGCTAAACCCGCTCGACAATCATTTTTTGACCAAAACCCAAGCACACGATGAATGGATCATTAAACCAATTGATGGTGTAGGTTGTGCAGATACTTATGTCATTACCAACAAACACGATCTTGAACAGGTAGCCCCAGATCAACATACTTATATTCTCCAGCCGCACCTTAAAGGCGATAAAACCAGTCTTTCATGTCTGTTCAAACAAGGACAGGCCTGGTTGGTGTGCGTCAATTTACAAAAGTTCACACTGATTAATAGGCAATATCACCTTTCCGATATTGTGATCAACCATCATGCCGATCCTGGTCATTATCAACACTTGATAGATCGAATAGCTCTGGCTTTGCCTGAATTGTGGGGCTATGTAGGAATTGATTTGATAGAAACCGCAGAAAAAACGTTGGTGCTTGAAATTAATCCGCGTCTGACTACTTCATTTGTTGGCATCTATCAGGCTTTGGGCATTAATATTGCCGAAGCAGTTTTGCAATTGCTCCAGGGCGAGCCAACACTTATTAAAAATACCAATAACCCCATTCTTATTCATACAGATGCAAGATAATATTATCGGCTGGGATATAGGCGGCGCTCATGTTAAAGCGGTATTAATCAATAGTACCGGGCAAATCATTGCTGTTTATCAACAACCTTGTCCTTTATGGAAAGGATTGGATCAATTACACCAGGCTGTATATGCCATCCTGCAGCAATTGCCAGACAAAAATCATGGTCACGCTATAACCATGACCGGTGAGTTAGTCGATTTATTTGATAACAGAGATCATGGTGTCAGGCAAATCATTCAAACCCTGCTTGAGTTATTGCGACCAGCAGAACTACAGGTATTTGCCGGTGTAGAGGGTTTAATTTTAGCCAATCATATCGAAGCAAGACATTATCCATTAATAGCCTCAGCCAATTGGTTGGCCAGCGCTACCTTTGTTGCGCGTAAACTGGGATCAGGGCTTTTTGTTGATTGCGGCAGTACAACTACCGATATATTGTTACTAAACGAAAATAAAGTGCAGGCGGAGGGTTACACTGATTATCAGCGCTTAGTTTCACAAGAATTGATTTATACCGGTATTGTCAGAACCGCAGTGATGGCTGTTACCCAAACAGCAACAGATCAAGGTAAAACAATCGGCCTAATGGCCGAATATTTTGCAACCATGGCTGATGTTTATCGCGTTACCGGTGAACTTAATGACATACATGACCAAACCGACACGGCAGATGGCGCGGAAAAAAGCATTACAGCCAGCGCCAGACGATTATCAAGAATGATAGGTTGTGATTTTCATACACATGAACTCACTCGATGGCGACACTTTGCAGAAAACATCCGCGCCAGGCAATTACAGCAAATACAACGAGGCTGTGCAACACAGCTATCCCGCTATAAACTGCTTAAAGGCAGTCCGTTAATTGGAGCGGGGGTAGGGCGGTTTCTTGTCAAAGACATAGCCTTTAATTTGGGCCGCCCATATCTGGATTTTTCAGATTTATTACCGGCACCGGCTATGGACTTATCGTTGGCAACAGCCGATTGCGCGCCAGCGGCGGCCATTGCTTATTTGGCCTTAAAAAATAATTAGGCGCCGCCAATACAATATCGATTCGAAACCTGATTTAATGTGTTAAAATATCATTTTTATCAACATTAATAATTACTTACAGGATTCATGGAAACAATTAATGTCTTTGATTTAATTGAGCGAATGGCCGCTTTAATTCGCTCCGAGGAGCGAAAAAAATGTACCGAATTAGGTCTGCAACCGGTTCATTTACAGGTAATGGACTATTTATCCCGCTGTAATCGCTATAGTGACAGTCCCGCCGCATTAACAAAATACCTGGGCATGACCCGTGGCACCGTATCTCAAACCTTATTATTGCTGGAAAAAAAAGGCTATATTCAAAAAATAGCCGATGTCAATGACCGCCGTATGGTGCATCTTAGCCTTCTGACCGAGGGACATGCCATTTTAACTAAAGCTCACCCGGCAGATTTATATAGCCAGGCTTCAGTGATATTTAACAGTAATAATAGCCAGGAAAATGTTTTTGTTAACGCGCTTACAGCTCTTCAAAAAGCCAATAAATCCCAATCTTTTGGACTGTGTAAAACCTGTAAACACTTCACCACCAGCCAGGATGGCTTTTTTTGTAATCTGACCAAAGAACAGCTTAGTCAAAAGGATAGTGAAAAAATCTGCCAGGAGCATACGGTAATTTGATTGCAGTGTTACTGGCATGTCTTGTTCTCCTAGATCTGTCCGGCGTCAACTTTCGTCTTTTGATAGCAACAGACTTGTTGGAATTATATAGCGTAGACCCCGAATACACTTAAAACCCAGACTGCTTGATTCCCAGCAGTAACCACTGTCGGGTTATTCTTTCTGCAACACTGCTTGGGTCGCTATTTATCTTTAGCGTCCCCCTTAACAATAGTGTCAAATTTGACATTTTTATATCTGGATCTTGGGTCTTAAACTGAAGTCGATATTGTGAGGTTTCTGGAATCGCGGCTTGATTTTTGTCGGTTCTTACGGCAATAGGACCGCCATAAGAAGAGGCCAGTAATGGTGGCACGTTAACGCTACTGCCATCGTCAATAGCAATTAACTGACAGTTAATCGAGGCTAATTCCAGGTTGTCTGGATAAAAAACTGCCTTATTACCAACTTCAATTTTTCCAATATCAGATTCGCTAACATAAGCTTCGATTAAATAACTGGAGGTGTCGGCAATCACAATCAGTGCTTCGCCTGTTTTTAGCCATTGGCCGGTTTGAAACTGATCATTTCGTTCCAGGACGGTACCTGTTATGGGCGACCTGATGCGCAATTTTTCAATTTTCCGGGCTATGCCGGCATGCTTGGCAGAGACTGATTCAAGTTGTTTTAAACGAATTTGTCGTTGCTTGGCAAACTGTGCGTCTGTGCCTTGGTTGGTTAGTTGCCAAGATAAAATATCCGTTTCCTGAACAGTATTTTGAGATTCGAACAGTAATTCGTCCGAGGTCAGTTCCGCCAATAAATCACCACTTTTAACGTGACTACCTTTTTCAACTAACAAGCTTTCCAAGCGTGCCGGGTAAGGTAAATATATTTCGGCATAATGTTCTGGTTTTATGAAAGCCGGTAAATAAATGTTTTGTGGCAATGGCACACAAAGTAACGCTATCGCCAATACAGCAAATAACGTGAAACTTTTCCAGCGTTGTTGATTTGAGATTAAGGTTGGCCAATACTTGAGTTCTCGCCAGATTGGCTTAACGATAAACCAACCGATTTCCACCGCCATCAGAAAAATCCCCAATATCTTGAAAAAAAACAAATACACCATCCAGGCAATGCCCAAATATAAAAAGAAGCGATAGAGCCAGGTTCCCCATGCGTAAAACACAAAAAAACGGGCAGTGGAAGACGGTAACCATTCCGGTGGCGGATCATCCGTGCCAAATATAAATCGCCTTATAACCCAAAGATTATAAGCGAATGCCCGAGGCTGTAAGTTTTCGATTTTTATGAAATCAGCCAACAGATAGTAGCCATCGAAGCGCATGAAGGGACTCAGGTTAATTGCCAGCGTCAGAATCCAGGTCGACGAAGCTAGTAAAAACACAGCGCTGCGCACTGGTCCGTCACTCAGAAAAGTCCAGAGTAAGGTCGAAACCGCTGCTAATCCCAACTCGGCAATAATGCCGGCCGAAGCAATGGCTAGTCTTTGTTGACGGGAATTAAGTTTCCAGGTTTCATTGGCATCGGTGTAGAGCATCGGATACATCACCATAAAGGCAACGCCCATAGTTGGTACCCGACAACCATAACGATGTGCAGTCAGCGCATGGCCAAATTCATGTAACACTTTGGCAAAAACCAATGCCAGAAAATACTGGCTCAATCCCTGCCAATTGAAAAAATGTAGAAAAGTATTGGTAAATTGCTCCCATTGCCGGGACAGCAAATAAATACCTGTCACAGCGCATGCCAACAAACCGTAAGCGCACCAGCGGGTGAATAACCACGACAGTTTTGGATAGAGCCACGCCAACAAGCGGTCGGGCTGTAATAAAGGTATTTTGAAAAATAAATAGTTATGAAGTAGCCAACTTGACAGGTTTTTTTTGCGAGCCTCGACTGTCTGCCAAAGTCGCTGAATGGCTTGCTCACCGGTGACGTTAAACAAATTGTTGGTCAATAAAAACCGGGCAAATTGATCGACATCAGCCGAAGTCAGGGTTAAGGTGGTTTCCTGATTGATTTGATCGCTGATCTGTTGTGAATTGCCGGTTGACCAACGCCGCAACATTTCAAATTCTGGCCAGCCAATCCGAAAAAACTGGTTATTGGCAGGATCTTGTAAGGTCCAGGATGGTGAACCATCAAATTGTACCGGCCCTTCTAAACAATGAATTTCTTCGCGCAGCGGTGGAAGAGAGGGTGTTTCTTCTACAGTCCCAGCCATTGCCGGACTCCTGCTAACGGACGTCGAAACAAGTAGTAAAACAATGTAACCCGTTGACCGTAAACTTTGGCCGTTCCCTTCAAACCAATTCGGGGTTTCGTGTCATTGGCTAGCAAATGCGCTTTAAGTCTGTACGCCAACACATTATCAGCCGTCACTTCGGCCTGATAAGCCACGTAATACAAACTACCGTTTACTGGATGCTGCGGGTCATTGTTCAAAAACATGATGACTTCGGCCTCTTCATCCAAGCCAATTAAATCAGCAACTGGCAAATGCAGCTGTAATTCAATCTGTTGGGGATCAGCGACCAATAACAAACGTTCTCCAATGCTGACCGGTTTGCCCAACCAGTCTTGCGCGTCAGTATAAATGGCAATTCCGGCATGTGGTGCTTTAATGTTTGAACGGTCCAGCTGGTTTTTCAGATAAGCAACTTCAGCGGCGTGTTGTTCGATTTTGCTTTTAAATACGCTCAATTCAGACTTACTTTTGCCATCCAGCACCGCCTGTTGCGCGTTGCTGCGATATTCCGTTTCTGCAACTGCCAGCGATTTATAGGCAATATCCAGACGATTGGCAATATCGGTGTTTTCCAGTGTCAATAAAGATTGGCCTGGTGTAACTGATTGATTTGGTTTGACTAAAAACTCATCAACTACACCGTCCAATGGGGCGCGTATTACGGTCGGTTCAATTGCCACGATTTCGGCAGGTGCCAATACCGACAACCGTACAGGCCACAGCAGCACCAATGGGATTGCCAACCAGAATCGGGATTTGGCATGTGAATTCAAAAAACCTTGCCACCAGGGACTTTTGGGTTGCAAAGCTGACCAGGCATGGCTGTAAGCATCAATTAATTCACTTAGCAGCGTAGTTTCGGCTTCTTGCCATGGGCTATCCCGAAATAACAGCAAACCACCAAAACCCAATTCACCTTTACTTTTGCCGAGTGTCAGCCACAAGCCATAAGGTGCCGACCAGTCGGCCCATTGAGTAGCTAAAGCCGGCGGCAACTCCTCGGCTTGTAGCGGTTGAGCTACAGCCGAAGTTACTTGCCGGGATATATGCTCTGCTACGCCTCGCAACCAGGTTACATAGGGTGCGCTGGCTTCCAGTTGTGCGACTCCGGACACCGCCGCAATTTTTGAAAATGGTTGATTGAGCCACAGAGCGGACTGCCGATAGGGCAACAATGAGCGGGTTTCATTAACCATTATGAAACCGAGAGCGGTTGAGTCCTCACAGTGTCTTGCTTTACGCTGCAATTGTAGCAGCAGCGCCAACCCTTGCAGTTGGCGCTGCTGCGTATCAAGGTTGGTCATGACGATGCTTGCCGCATGCGAAAATTGCGAAACATCTGCTCAAGATAATGGTCATGCGATTATTTGGATATATTGACAAAGATTGCCTTACCGCTCATGCCCGTCAGTAACTCGCTGTGTTTGCCGGTAACATGCGCAACCACAGCTACAGTTTGACTTACTGCATCAATGCTGGCACCTATACTGTCGATTTGGGCTGGAAAATCCTGATCCAATTCATCAATATGTACCTGAAAAGCCAGGCCGGGTTTCAATTTGCGCAGCCATCCCGAGGGCACGATCAATTTCAGCTCTAATTGGCTATCATCAATGATGTCCAGGATCGGATCGCCGACTTTCATGTACTGATGCTCATGAGCTGGCAGCGTAACCACACGACCGGAAAATGGAGCCTGGATGCGACACTTTTGCAACGCCGCCTGCGTTAGCGCGATATCCGCTTTAGCCTCGCCTAATTTTGCTTTGGCAAGGTCAACATCAAGTGTTCCAACCGATTCCAATTCAGACAGTCGTGAATTCACTTCAAAGGTTTTGGTTGCTCCCTCGGCTGTTGCCTGAGCTTTTTGCAACTGCGCCTGCTGAATGGCGCAATCAAACACCACCAGCAAATCACCCTTTTTGAAACGCTCCCCTTCTCTAATTGTTAACTGCTTGATCGCGGCAGAAATTTCAGCGGATAGAACGGTGCTGTATTTGGCTGTCAATTGGGCGCGTACCTCATTAGCCGCCGTATTTGCTTCCGGTTCAGCGTAAGTGGGACTACAAATAGAACTCGCCGACAGTAAAGCCAGGCCGTAGCAAAACCAGGAAAGTTTCATTTTTCGGCCTTGTTTTGACTGGCTGAAGCCTCGTCAGATTTTGGATCATCAATCGCCTGCTGAGGATAATGGCCCTTTTGCCACTCACGATCAATGGCTTCAATAGAACTTGCCAGACTTACGATGCTGGCGTTTTCAATTGTTTTAGGCAGGGGGTCAAAACCCATTGATACATACAGTTTTGCCAATGCTTCCTGTGATTCCGCATACGACTGGTGTTTCTGTAAGGCTGACAGCACAGAATCGACCGAACTACGGATCCGTTCCAAAGAACTCATTGCTTCTGATAATTCGCTGTTTGAAATATGCTGGTGAATACGCTGATTAATGTCATCAAGTTCCGTGGTGCGGTGGAATTGATTTTCTGACAGCTCAAGTTGCTGACGCGACATCCTTACTTGCGTTAAGATGGCCATATAGGCAGCCAGCCGCTTGGAATGCGCCAGAGATTCCTGGGTTTCTGCGACGGCAATGGCTTGGGGTGCAGACAAAATCTCGAATAAATTCTTGGAAATTTGTGCGCCAAAATCCCCCCAATTTTGATTCAAAAGATAAGAGTTCGAGTCGTAATTGCCACCCAACTGTAGTTCTACACCAGGCAGCATGCGTAACATGGCTTTTTTGACCTCGGCGGCACCAATGCGTTGTTCGTATATTTCAGTACGGATTTCCGGGCGCAACTGCAACGCAAGGGTATCCATTTCGTCCTGAGACATGACCGGTTTGGAGATGGCTGGCCATAAATTGGCATCGGTGTCAGCCAAGGTGAATTCTTTATTCGGCGGCAAATTAATCAGGCCGGCCAATTCAGCTTTGGCTAAACGTTGCTGATCCAATAAGGCTTCTAAACGACGTACAATTTCCAGCAAGCTTTTACGATAACGCAAGCCATCCAGTGGTGAGCGCAGTTTTTCATTCTCGGCTTGTTTTGCCAGTTCCAAAGCGCGTTGGGCTTCAGCCAATACCGGTGTGATACGCGCGGTCATACGTTGCGCGCTCAATGCTGACCAATAGGCAGTCCGTAGATCCTTGATGATATTGTGACTGATTTTGCGACGGTTTTCGGCGCTCATCAACACCTTGTTCCCTTCTTGTTGTGCGCGAAAATAACTGACACCAAAATCAAGAATATTCCAGCGAAGATTCATATCGCCCATAAAGCGTGAGCGATCTTGGGAGGTTGATGTTTCCAGTGATTGTCGTCCGGTGGACATTGAGCGACTGGACGAGGCATTAAAATTGTCACGACTGTTATAGCCCGCCGCTGCCACAAGATCGGGGAGTAAGTCAAACTTTGCATAATTCGCCTGACCCTCGGCAACCGCGCGCTCCATCATTTTTACGCGATGATCCTGATTGTATTTCAGCGCACGGGCCATGGCTTGGTACAAAGTTAGCGGGCCATTAATCGGTTCTTGCTGGTTAAATAGATCGGCACTGTCTGCACCGACCTGCGTTTTTCGCTCTTGTTCGGTGAGCGGTTTCGGCATCAGCGAACAACCGTTAAGTAGTAAGGCGCTGATGGCTAGAGCCAAAACAGGTTTTTTTTTGAAAGTTGGAGTTGAGCTCATAGTGTAAATAGGCATTATTAATTAAAAAAATTAGGCGGCATCATGTTTATCAAAAGCCTGGGCAAGGCTGTGCAATAATTCCAGGGCGCCTCGCTGTATGCCCTGGCTACCGCCCTGGCGTATTTGTTCGCTTAATCCTAGCTTTCCAAGCGGTTTTGTAATGGGTTTCGCTGGCGATATTTTACCTTCACGTTGCGAATGATCATGATCTTTTGGTGTTAGTTTGCTTTTTAAAATCACAGTTACTGTGACTTGGTTGCCTTTGGTGTCGGTGGCGATAATTTTTACTTTAACGGGTTCACTTTGCAAGGGCGCATCGTCACTGATACGCAGACTGCCGTTGTTTTCATCCAAAACTATCCAGGCCGGCAGCGCATTTCCATCAGTTAATTCGCCATCAAAACGGATACTGTCGTTAGTGTCAAGAACCATCAATGCTTCGGGCGGTAAAGAAAAGAAGTGACCTTGCTCTACGGACAAATCCAATGAAGCTTCCAATATTTCCGAGCGAGCCTCTCCCCAAACCTGATGATAATGGTCACGATCCCCACTTAAATGGATACCAGGCCAGTTTATCAATGTATAACTCCAATCAATATCGAAAGGTCGACTGGGTTCGGCGGGCGAACTGGAAAATTCTGGGTTGAGTGGCATTAAGGACGCCGTCGGGCTCAACAGCGACAAGGCTTGCTGATTAAAATCAACAATTTGTCCAGCGTTGGGCGCATAACTGTCGTCATCTTTTCTCGCGCCGCCATTAAGCGTGCCGTCATCGTTAAAAATATCGCCGTTGCTCCGATCACCGATGGTTGCTGTGCCTATGGCGCTAGTATTGCTGACGTTACTGGCTGTCAGCGTAAAGTCGTGGTTACCTTCATCAATAGGATCGTTGATGATGGCAGTACGAACCAGTAGTGGACCACTTGCCGGAATAGGTACAAAACTGCCGGGAACATAGTTTTGCCACTGACCGTTCGTGTCTCTGTATTGCAAGCCTGGGCCGTAATCATCAACAGTCGCGCTACCGTCAGTCAGTGCCAGTCTGACTAATTGGTCAGGTTCACCGGTGACTTCAAACACCGCATAAGGCGAAGCCTCGTTGACAGTGATGGAGTTAACCGAAAGTTGACGGTCGTCGTCGAGGACGGAACCGCCTGGGGCGGTGTTGGCACCGGTGTCGCTGGTGCCGTCGAACCATTGACCGGTGCCGTCATCGTGAATTGTGGCGGTGCCGGTCTGAGAGCGTGCAGTTCCAGTGCTGTAGGCGGCGTCGAGGGTGAAGGTTTCGCCGCCTTCGTAGCTGGTGTCGTTGGTGATGGACGTACGCACCAGAACGTTGGCAGTGCCTGTTCCGCCACCTGGAACGGTGAAGCCCGCAGTATAGCTCGTCCAACTGCTACCCCCATTGCTGGAGTACTCAAGGGCCACATGGCCATCAGAGCCCGTGGTGCCGAAGTCGGTGCCGCTGCCAAGGGCGGCACTGTCGTTCAAGGCCAGAGTGAGGGTCTCGCCGATGTTGGCAACCACGGTGAACACGCCATAGGGTGACCCCTCGTTGACGCTGATGTTGTTAACAGTTAGTGTTCGGTCGTCCTTGGTACCGGTCCCGCTGCCACCGTGTGAGCTATCACCGGTTCCATCGTCCTTGATGGTGCCGATGCCCTGAT
>CAIKYI010000772.1 GCA_903831545.1 uncultured Methylobacter sp.
GTCACCATAAGATCCAGGCTTGCCTCAATCAGGCTCCGGGTATAGTACAAATTGGTTTCTAACTGCTGTTCCGCCAACTTACGGTTAGTCACATCACGCGCCGCCGCAAACACCCCTGCGATTTCGCCCTGCGGATTGCGGTAAACACTGGCGTTGTACAGAACCTCGGTCACCTTGCCGGAGACATGGCGGATAGCAAGTGGATAATCAGTGACAGTGCCTTGTGAAAATACCAACTGATAACCTGTCCGAGCTAAATCCGGCTCGGTAAAGTACTCAGAGAAATCACTGCCGACAAGTTGCTCACGACTCATTCCGGTCACCGCCATGGTGGCCTGATTCACGTCCATGATCTTGCCGTCGGTGCTGATTGTTACCAAGGGGTCAAGACTCGCTTCAAGCAGGCTGCGGGCATAGAACGCAGTGTCTTGCAGTTTCGCTTCCGCCAACTTACGGTTAGTCACATCACGCGCCGCCGCAAACACCCCGGCGATTTCGCCCTGCGGATTGCGGTAAACACTGGCGTTGTAAAGAACCTGGGTCACCTTATCGGAGACATGGCGGATAGCAAGTGGATAATCAATGACAGTGCCTTGTGAAAATACCAACTGATAACCTGTCCGAGCTAAGTCCGGCTCGGTAAAGTACTCAGAGAAATCAGTGCCGACAAGTTGCTCACGGCTCATTCCGGTCACCGCCATGGTGGCCTGATTCACGTCCATGATCTTGCCATCGGTGCTGATTGTTACCAAGGGGTCAAGACTCGCTTCAATTAAGTTTCGAGTGTACAGGGAAACATTGCGTAGATTATTTTCGCTGTCTCTTAACTCGCGGGTCATTGACTCCGCTAATTTTAGTGCTCGTGACCGCCCACTGGACAAGAGCATAATCAAAAAGGTGAGCAATAGAGTTGTCAATATACCGGCCAGTCGTATCACCGTAACTCGTTCAGTGTCGATTTTGGCTTCGAATGTTGGCAAAGAATGCAGTTTGATAGTCCATATATGTCCAACGAAGTCGATTTTCCGGGAAAACTGATATTGCGCCGAGTCGATTTGATGAGGGGAATGCTCACTTTCAAGATTGTTCATCAATGTTTCTGGCGTTGTAACTTCACCATCGTATATTTTGAGATCAAGATTTTGTGTTTGCTCTCCAAGAATGCCTAGCATCAGGTCATCCATACGGAACGGCGCATAAACCCAACCGACAATGTTTGCGCGGCGTTCGTCTAGGGTGTTATGAGGCCGGTCATTACGGTATACGGGGACAAACATCAAAAAGCCTGCCTGTATCTGTTGCTCAGTTTCCTGTATCAGCTTAACCTTGCCTGATATAGTCGTTTTATCCAAATCGCGTGCTTGTTCCATAGCTGAATTGCGCACCCATTCTGAATACATGTCATAGCCAAAGGCACGCAGGTTACGGCCGGAAAATGGTTCCAGATAGATGATTGATGTGTAGAGCTCACGTTCCCCATCTGGACGCAGCGTATAGTTTGGAAAACCTTCTTTACGGACAGCTTGAATATGCTTGTTTTTTTCTAATGGCTGGATAATGAGCGAAAAACCGATACCTTGAATACCGGGAAAACGATTCTCTAAATGCAGATTTTCCAAATAGATCCGAAACTCTTTCCGTTTAATCTCATTTGACGCAGCAAATAGGCTTTTGGTTCCAAGCAGGACCTGTTCATAGGTGGCCAGTCGCTGCTCAATACGAAGTGTGATTTCTCTTGTCTGATAATCGAAGTTGTCTTGTTGGCTTTGGTGGGCGGCTTTAAGGGCTTGCCGTTGTAAAAAATAGGTTGCAGAAAATCCAGTCAGTAGTAGTAATAAAAGTAGTAGTTTACTGATATGAAGTTTGATCATTGAGAGTGTTTAATCGCTATTTGTTATGCTTATCATTTTAACTGAAGTTTCCCAGAAATTGGTAAGATAATTTGCATACTCGATCACCCCTGTCAATCCCCTCTAAAACTGTGAAACTTCAGTTATAAATAAGTTACGCATTAAATTAATTTTCAAAACAGGTGACTCGATTCCTGCCCTCATTTTTGGATTGATACAACGCACTATCGGCTCGCTCAAACCAATCGGTAATCGACTGATCTCGCTGATAGCATGCAACGCCAATCGAAATCGTTATTCGGCAAATTTCCTGATTATCGCTGGCACGATTTATCCGGGTTTTTTCTATTGTTTGCCTGATTTTTTCAGCGACTTTAACAGCATCGGTTAATTCTGTTTCCGGTAACACGATACAGAATTCTTCTCCACCATAGCGAGCGGCCGTATCTTTGCCCTTGATTTGTTGTTTTAGGATGTCGCCAACCATTTTAATGACCCTATCTCCTAGCGGGTGACCATAGGTATCATTGATTTTTTTGAAGTGATCAATATCCAGCATCAGTAAACTAGGAGTTGAATTTAACAATTCTACAGATAACAACAGATTTTCGATGGCGTTGGAGAGTCCTTTGCGATTAGTCAAGCCCGTTAAAGGATCAGTCAGTGCTTCTTGGAGCGCACTTTCCAGACGCTCCTGTAGCGCAATGATTTCGTCTTGGCTGTCCTGGATTTGCTGCTTCATTACCTCCATGGAGACCTGCATGGTTTTGGTACTGTCCAGTAAATAAGACACGATGGCATCAAGGGAGTTGCTTGATTTGACTAACTCTTGTTCACTATGGCGTAAGGTTTGATCAAATTGATGCACTTGCGCTTCTGCTAGACTCGTCGAGTCTGCCAATTTTGCAATCACCTCAATTAGATCGGCTTGAGAAATTCGCAAGCTGGCCTGGCCCACATCGGTTAGAAACGTTTCATACCATGTTTCCATCAGCTGGCCTGTGAGCGGGATTTTTGCTGAGAGGTGTTTGTCTATTTCTTGTTTGAGTGTGACCTTAGTGCCCAAAAAATACTCATAACACACTGTATAGTTAACAGGATTGGCGGACAGCCCATGCGTACCGATAAACGTTAGCACCAGCTTAAGCAATTCTTTACTTCGCAAAGGAGATTCAAAATATTTTGAGGTAGTCATAATTTAAACTTAAAGAATATACAAATCTCGTTGTTGCCGGCAGCAAGAATGGGTAATGTGCAATAACACTTGTTTTTATAACCGCTTGCTTAATCCTTAACCGCCATCAGTCAGAAACAATAGATAAACAAATCGTTACGGTTATTTGTTTGCGTATTGAGCCAATACCTTGTCAGCCAAACATTGCCATTCGGGTAATCGATCCAGTTTATTAATACGCTGCAAATAAGCCATATTTATCCCCATATCAAAAAGTCGGTCACATTCAGTCATGACAGAAGGTTTCAATAAACATGAGGCCGCATGGACAGCTGTTAATGCATTGATATCCTCGTAATCGGTATCATTAGGCGTATGTTGAAGCAGAACCGATTCAATGATTCGTGGCGGTATTTTCCATAAACTTAATAGATAAGCGGCCCCTTGCGAACGGGTAAATCCAAAAATGGACATTTCAAGTTCAGCTACCGGTATATCTGTATTTTTAACCTGTTCAATCAATGTTTTCAGTTTATTGCTATCGCGGGACATGAAGATTAACAGGCCCAAGTTGTGTAACAGTCCACCCAGATAAGCCTGGTCAGGTCGATCTTCTTGTTGCTTCTCCGACAAAGCAATGAGTTGGGCTAATTCAGAAACACGGCCCGCATCTTGCCAAAGATATTCCATGTAGCTTTCAAACTCAGGGTTATTGACTGGAAACACATTTTTAATATGAACTGATAGCACTAGACTATTTAGCTTTTTAATACCGATTAAATTAATGGCATCATTCAGGTTAGAAATGACTCTGTTTATTCCAAAATACGGCGAATTAATCAAACGAAGGAGTTTGGCAGACAACACCATATCACTGGA
>CAIKYI010000773.1 GCA_903831545.1 uncultured Methylobacter sp.
TGATTTTCTCTTGTTTAATATTTAAAAAAAATTGTTAATCATTGGGTTGTGCAGTCATGTAAATAGTTGCACGGATTTAAGTCAATAAGGAATGGTTAAAAGACTAATGATAAAAAACTTTGAGAGTCTAAATCGTTAAAATTTTAGTCCTTTAGGATTAAGCCTAATCAGTTCAAGCCATGCTCAATCATAAATTCAATTGCCAGTTGCTGAGGCATATTCTGCTGTTCTTGCTGATTATTACGCAAAGATTTGATAGCTACCTCGCCACGACTGGCTTCATCGTCGCCCAGGATAATCGCAAATTTAGCGCCGCTTTTGTCAGCTTTTTTAAACTGACTTTTAAAGCTGCCACCGCCACAATTTACCTGTAATTTTAGCCCTGGAATTTCATTTCTGATGGTTTCGGCAAAACGCAGACCTTGTTGTTCTGCTATTTCACCAACTCGAATCATATACACATCAACAGGGCTGGGAAGCTGCACATTATTCAGCGTTTCCATCAGAGCCAACAGGCGTTCAATGCCCATTGCAAAGCCAACTGCATGATTGGGTTTGCCACCCAATTGTTCTATTAAGCCATCATAACGTCCGCCAGCACAAACTGTGCCCTGTGAGCCCAGTTCATCGGTGACCCATTCAAAAACAGTCTTACTGTAATAATCCAGACCACGCACTAAGCGGGTATTCAGTTTAAAGCCAATGCCCAAATCATCGAGTATGGTAGTAATCGCCTTAAAATGCTGAAGACTTTCGTCGCCCAGATAGTTCATCAATTCCGGTGCATTGGCGACAACTGCTTGCATGGCCGGATTTTTGGTGTCCAATATACGTAACGGATTAGTCTTTAACCTGCGTAAGCTGTCTTCATCCAACTGGTCCATATGGCCCTCAAAATAGCTGACCAGACTTTCCCGGTAAATGATGCGTTCGGTAATCGTACCTAAAGAATTGAGCTCCAAGCGTACTTTATCGCGAATACCCAGTTTTTTCCACAGCCGATCCATCAGCAGAATCAATTCCGCATCAATATCTGGCCCTGCCATGCCATAGGTTTCAACACCCAACTGAAAAAACTGGCGATAGCGGCCTTTTTGCGGGCGCTCATGGCGATACATTGGTCCGTAATACCATAAACGGTGCACCTGGTTGTGCAATAAACCATGTTCCAGGCAGGCTCTAAGACAACCCGCCGTACCTTCCGGACGCAAGGTTAAAGAGTCGCCATTTCGGTCTTCAAAGGTATACATTTCTTTTTCGACAATATCGGTTACTTCACCGATAGAGCGTTTGAACAGTTCGGTTTTTTCTACGATAGGTAGCCGAATTTCGCTGTAGCCATAAGCGCCAAGTACGGATCTGATACATTGTTCGGCATACTGCCAAAGCGGAGTTTGCTCGGGAAGCACATCATGCATCCCGCGAATTGCTTGAATATTGTTTGCCATTTTATTAAGGAGTTTGTAACGGGTAATTTTTTTATAACGGTTCGTTTAAATACGAAATATATAAAGATGAAAGACAAACGACTAAAGTTGAAATCAATAAATATGTTGTTCTTTGTCTTGCTAAATCAATTATCAATAACTGAGCGATTAAAAATCCTTAAGCATAGCTATTTTTTTTGCTTCATTTGAAAGTGGAAATTTTTCCAGTAACAGGTTTTTATATTCTCTGGCCAGTTCCCTGTTTCCCAAGGCACGTTCAGTTTGGGCAGCAAGCCATAAAGTTTCTGCGTTATGACTCGCAACGCCAAGATAACGTTGCAAATACCCTTTTGAAGACCAAAAATCGCCATTTTGATAAGCGATTTTTTGCATTTCCGATAAGGCTGGCGCATAAGCGTTATCAAGTTGCAACGCCTGTTTAAAATAATTTTCTGCAAGTTGTTTTTGGCCCAGGCTTTGCTCACAGCGCCCTGCATTGGTTAAGGCCATCCATTGTCGATCATTCAGGGGATTTGAACTTGCTTTAGTCAATAAAGCCATGCCGGCTTCCATCTGTCCCTGCTCACAGAGAAAGCGCCCTAAATTATTTTGTACTCCCAAATCTTCAGGTGTCAGGTCCAGGGCAGTCTCATAATGCTGTTTGGCCAGCTCATTTTGATTTAATTTTTCATATAAAAAAGCCAGCGCGTTGTGTGCCTGGGCATTGTCTGAATTGTTTTTTAAGGCCAATAACAAGTTTTCCTTGGCCAATTCCAGTTTGTTCATGCTGAGGTAGCGGACCCCCAATTGTAGATGTATATCGCCCGGGTCGTCGCTTTTAGTCGCCGTCGATGAGCCGCAGGCAACCAGGGTGGCAAAAAGCAGGCCGAACATTAACCGGTTAAGGCTTAATGCAAGATCATGCTGCATTTTGTGAACCCGCTGCTTGAATTTTTAGGTGTCTGCGACTTTTATCCTTAACTTGTCCCACCAACTGACCACAGGCCGCATCAATATCTTCGCCACGCGTCTTTCTAATCGTAGTGACAATGCCGGCATCATTTAAAACAGTTTTAAAACGGTTAATTGTGTCTTTGCTGGAACACCGGTAGGCAGAGTTGGGGAACGGATTAAAAGGTATCAAATTAATTTTTGACGGCACCGTTTTTAATAATTTAATAAGTCCACGCGCATCCTGCATCGAGTCGTTAATGCCATCCAGCATCACGTATTCAAAGGTAACAGTGCGCCGTTGGGCTATATTTGCATTATCCCGGCACGCTTCCATTAACTCTTTTAATGGATATTTTTTATTAATGGGAACAAGCTCATCCCGCAATTCGTCAGTCACGGCATGTAGGGACACGGCAAGACTGACGTCGCAGACCTGGGTCAACCGGTACATGGCGGGTACTACACCTGAGGTGCTGACTGTTACCCGGCGTTTGGACAAGCCAAAAGTAAAATCATCCATCATCAGATTCATGGCTGCGACGGCATTGTCAAAATTTAACAAAGGTTCGCCCATGCCCATCATGACGACATTGGTGATTTTTTTTTCTGAACCCAGGCGTTGTTGCGCGACAATGACCTGGCCGATGATTTCAGAGGTGGTCAAGTTGCGATTAAAGCCTTGCTGGGCAGTTGAGCAAAACGTGCAGGCCAGCGCACAACCTATTTGTGAAGAGACACA
>CAIKYI010000774.1 GCA_903831545.1 uncultured Methylobacter sp.
TGCCATTAAGTTAAGAAATAAGGAATCAAAAAACATGTTTTTTGACTCCCTATCAATAGTGACTGCTGGAGTACAAACCTAGGTTTGTACTCCATGTAAAAGGTATTTCAACGCTTAACTTAATGGCAGTGGCGCCGGAGCATGGGAACCAGGCTGATTCTGGGGGGGGGGTATTTTCTGCGTACTGCCCAAACTAAATCATCATGTTATGGAAGTTTAATTTCTGAAAATCTATAACAAAAAAACGGCATCAGTATTTTTTACTGATACCGTCAACTATTTAGCGATAAAACCTTAGTAAGTAATTTCTACGCCACCATAAAATGCCAAAGGTGCGCCAGCGTTTAACATGGCATCAGCGGATGTTGCGGTATTTAAAATATTGGTATTGGCAACATAAACAGTATCAAGCAAATTCCGGCCTTCGACAAAAACCTTATAATGACTGTTAGACCAACCAGTACGCATACCCAACAAACTATAAGCATCAACAGCGTAGGTATTGGCATAATCTCCCCAGCGCTTACCGACTACGTCAAAAGTCGGCCCAATAAAGTAGCCGTTGGCATGGTTATACATCACCTCGCCTTTCAAGAAATAATCGGGTGCAGCAGGTAAAGCATTATTACCATAAGTGGCATCACCATCAAAATTGAAATGGTTGACGGTGTAGCTCAATACCGGTTTGATAGTATGCGTACCGTTTCTGTCCAGGGCAAAGGAGCCGCCGATTAAACCTTCAACACCGGCATGGATGGTATTATTAAAGTTTGTTGCAACAGGTGAACCACCTGGAGGAGTAGTGGATAGAATTTCATTATTAAGCCAGGAATAATACAACGCCAAATCCCAATTTACACTGTTCAGATTACCGATTTTTTGCAGGCCGCGTGTGCCTATTTCAATAGAAGTTCCTTCCATTGCCTTGAGATTGGTACTACCTGAACCCGCAGTAATGTTATCCGAGATGTTATAGTTGGTTGGTGGCGCAAATAAACGACTGACGTTACCATACAGACTGGAGCTCTGGGTCACGTTATACATTAAGCCTAAACTTGGATTAATACCGGCATAGTCGTTACTGGGATTACCGCCTTGGGGATAAAAATTGGGCGTGGGTGCGAAAAGAAAATTAGGTTGTCCGTCTTGAGGAATAGGCAAACGTTTGTTATTAACTTCACGGTGTGCAAATACGCCTTGCAACGCTGGTGTTAACGTCCATTTATCCGTTAGATGCCAATGATCCTGAGCAAAAATTTCGATATTATCGGCTTTCTTGGTAATGTCATTAGTCATCGCACCACGCTGACCGCCGTTATTGGTATAGTTGCCGCCTTTATCCGAGTTGGTACCAAAATTCAACCCCAGCAATAATTCATGACTATCCAAACGCAGATTGTAACGAGCCGAAGTCCCCCAGTCTTGCTGGTTGGTATCGACCAACATACTGAACATATCATTTTGGCCCCCCTTAACATTCGGCAACATCACCTTGGATACTATCGGATGATAAAGCTGTTGGTTTTCAAAAGAAAAGCCAATATCCAGAGAGCTTTTATCATCAATAGTCCAAGTTGTTTTGTTGGCAACGCGCTCTGTTTCAGTATTTAATTGATAATTACCGTCAATAGCCTGAGTGCTCGCCTGATAAGGATCTGCCGCGAATTGTGCCCGATTCAACTGCCCTGGTAACTGCTGATTGTTTTTAATATAACTGACAAA
>CAIKYI010000775.1 GCA_903831545.1 uncultured Methylobacter sp.
GCTAAGGACGATGCGGCAGGTCTGGCCATTGCCGACCGTATGAATACCCAGGTGCGTGGTATGACGGTTGCTATCCGAAACGCCAATGACGGAATTTCGTTGGCGCAGGTGGCTGAAGGCGGACTTTCGGTTGTTACAGATATCTTGCAGCGTATGCGTGAACTAGCTGTGCAGTCGATCAATTCCACGAATACTTCTGCAGATATTGGGGCGCTGAACCAAGAGTACACGCAGTTGAGTCAAGAACTGGAGCGCAATATGAGTTCAGTGCAGTTCAATGGCACTTCGCTGTTTACGGCTTCCTCTGACTTCACCTTCCAGGTCGGTGCAAACATGGGGCAGACGGTGACCATATCGGCTTCTGACTTGGGCGTTGCAACTGGCGCGCTCACCGGAGTGCTGCCTGGCAGCGCTATAACCTCGGGTCTGATTACTTCGGCCAATGGCGAAAATTCAGCCAATCTGTCTGCGATTGATGACGCACTAACTGCCGTGAACAGTTCACGTGCCACGTTGGGCGCTATTCAAAGTCGGTTTTCGCAAACCATTACCTATTTGCAGACGGCAGTCGAGAATCAGACTGCGGCACGCGGGCGAATTATGGACGCAGACTTTGCTGCCGAGACCGCCAATTTGAGCCGTGCACAGATTCTCCAGCAGGCTGGTACCGCTATGATTGCCCAGGCCAATCAGATGCCCCAGAGCGTACTTCAATTGCTAAAGTAAAAGTTGCGTGATGCGGTCAGTCATTGATATCCCGCGTGGCTGGAGTCGGAAGATAAAAGCAGAAGGAGCTACAGTTGAATACGCATCATTTGAACCTGATTGGGGGTGATTCTTTTAAACCGAATTACGTTAGCGAATCGCAACCCTATTACATTTGTGCGCCGGATTACACAGTAATCTCTTCCTACGGGAATATGTTGCACAAGCTGTGCAGCGCTCTGAACAGGTTGGGCTTTGAGGCGTTGCTTGAATCGCGTGAGGTAGCTGGCAGTCTTTGGACTCCCCAACTTACCGAGGCCACTAAAGTCGCACACTATAAGGCTGGGAAAAAGCCGATCGTTGTTTCTGCAAAAGACGTGGTTGGGCAACTCAAGCTCATCGGACTGCAAGTCAAATACCTTCAAGAACCCCGCACTACCGATCCGGATACCAAGCCCGTTAGCGGTGAAATGGTCTATGTCAATATGACTGACGATTTCCCCAAGCACAAGAACCTTTTGCTTCCCATTGTGGACCTTGGACAACTACATGCCTTTGAGCCACTGCCCGCTCATGAGCGCAGTGGCGTCGCCTACTATCAAGTTGAGTACAAAGCGGCTGGGGGAGAACTACGTGATTTTGGGCCGGATGCAATAGACCTGGGCGCTCCGGCAATAGATAGCGAGCCCGCACTGTGTGAGATTTTGTGCAAGGTTGAGCGGCTATATACCTACGAATACAGCAAGCTGGCTGACCTGGCGCGAATGTGCGGCTGCCCAGTCATCCTTATTCCCAATGCGTTCACACTTAAAGAACTACCGAAGCGGTTGTGCGAATCTGCAAAGCTAGGTGTTGCCTGGGGCGAAGCGGAGTTGGAGTTGGATTGGGCCAACAGCACAGTGTTGGATTGGCGCCGTGAATACATGGGCAGCATGCGGGATTGGGTAAAGTACCTGCAGCATTTTGTCTCTGAGACACAAAGTGCCGCTGCCGAGTTGCCCATGGAGCGTGCTTGGCCCCAAAGCAGTGTTGATTTGTTGGATATTAAAAACCTTTCCGAGCGCGACCAAGGTGAGCGCGCAGACCGAAGGAAATTCA
>CAIKYI010000776.1 GCA_903831545.1 uncultured Methylobacter sp.
AGCCCACCAGCTGGTCGAGAAAGGACAGTCGGCCTTGGCTCAGATACAGCTGGAATTCGGTGCGCATATCCTTAACCCTGATGACACCCTGAACAGAACAATTCTAAGAGATCTGGTTTTTTCTGATCCTGCTAAGAAAAAAAAACTTGAAGCTATTCTTCATCCCTTAGTCTATGAAACCCTACAATCAAATCTTGCCCAACTGGCCGTACCCTATTGCATCATCAGCATTCCTTTAATATTTGAAACCAATATGACTCATTTTGTTGATCGGGTTCTGGTTATCGACTGTCCTGTCGAGACACAAATTGAGCGCGTTATGAAGAGGGATATGCTAACTCAGGAAAGAATACAATCCATAATTGACAGTCAGGTGTCACGCATATTCAGAAAAACAAAAGCCAATGACCTGATTAATAACTCGGACACTGATTATAGACTTGCAGAACAGGTCAAAAAACTGCACAATTTGTACCTTTCATTAAGCGCTTGCCAGGATTAACTTGTCTGTGAATACCACTATTACCTATGAATTCCCTCTCAACGAACGCATCCGGGTTTTCATACGGCTAGAACAACTGTTCGAACACTTCAGTCATTTCGTAACCGGAGAGACGGTTGCAGATAAGCGGGCAGCGATTAGCGTGCTTCTGGATATCATGACAATTTTCAGACGCAATGACCTAAAATCGGAAATTCTGAAAGAACTTGATCGCCATGCCAAAGTACTTAATAAAATTGCCCATAACCAGGGTGTAGATAGCAAAAAACTGGAAGAGTTACTTGACCAGCTTAATCAAACCAGCAAAAAACTCTATGCCACTAACGGAAAAATCGGCAGCCAGATCATGGAAAGCGATCTATTCCAGAGTATAGCGCAACGCAGCTCTATTCCCGGGGGCACCTGTTCTTTTGATTTACCCGAATTTCATTTCTGGCTGGAACAGGATGAAGCTATTCGATTAAAAGACCTTGAACACTGGAGCAGTCCGTTTACCGACATTCGCGTTGCCATTGACCTGATTCTTAATTTTATCCGCAATTGCAGCTCACCCAGACAAGAGATTGCTGAAGCCGGTTTTTATCAGTTTTTACTGGACACCAATCAACCCCACCAGTTGCTCCGGGTCAGCCTGGATAAATCGATACAGTGCTTTGCTGAAATCAGTGGCGGCAAACACCGCTGCACCATTAGATTGATGGTTCCATCTTCGGACAACAAACGGCCCACCCAAAGTCCGGACGACATTCCTTTCGACTTAACCTGCTGTCTTTTTTGATGCCTCAATCCAACAAACCACTCATTGTAAAATGCCCTAACTGCGGGTGTTCGGTAGAATGGGTTCCTGAACAGATCTCAAAACCCTTCTGTTCCGAACGTTGTAAATTGATAGACTTGGGAGAGTGGGCCATGGAAGAAAAAAGAATTCCCGGAGAATCACTGGACCTAGACATTGAAGAAGATAGTTTCTTTCAATAGCCAGTTTCCCCAGATCACAAAAAAAGAACATCCATGGGCTTCAACTTAAGTCATTTTTACCAAGGCACAAGGAACTCCGGTCATGGCTATAGAAATAGAACATAAATTTTTACTCTCCAGCGATGACTGGCGCAAATACGTTAGCCATTCAGTAAAATATCGACAAGGCTATCTCAGTTCTCAGGCAACCAGTTCAATCCGGATTCGGATCAGTAATGATGAAGCTTGGTTGAATATAAAATCGGCAACTGTCGGCACACATCGGCATGAATATGAATATCCAATCCCAATGGCTGATGCCAGCGAGATATTAAAAAATCTTTGCAGAAAGCCACTCATCGAAAAAACCCGACATTTTGTCACTGAAAATAATCATCTTTGGGAAATAGACGAGTTTGAAGGTGACAATCAGGGCTTAATTGTCGCCGAAATTGAATTGGATACGATAGGGCAATCTTTTTCAAAACCACTCTGGTTGGGTCGCGAGGTTACCGATGATTTACGTTATTACAACAATAATCTTGCCTCACACCCTTATTCAGAATGGCATAACGATTAGCGAAGCCTGACAACAAAAAACTTACTACGTGAAACTTACACAATTATCATGTCAGTTAAATAACATCTTTAACAAACTGCGCATTCAATCGCGCCATGCTTTCTGCTAAAATATCCTTTTTAATTAAAATCAACTTTCCTGGTAATAATTATGACTTTTGTAGTCACCGAAAACTGTATTAAATGCAAATTTACTGATTGTGTAGATGTATGTCCTGTAGATTGCTTTCACGAAGGCCCAAACTTTCTGGTTATTGATCCGGACGAATGCATTGATTGTACGCTATGCGAGCCAGAATGCCCTGCAAATGCAATTTTTGCTGAAGATGAATTACCGGAAGGACAAGAAGTATTTATCGAATTGAATGCCGAACTGGCCAAACTATGGCCAATCATTACTGATGTACAGCCAGCTGCTGCTGATGCTGAAGAATGGAACGGAAAAGAAGGCAAACTCAATCTACTGGAAAGATAAGTCACTCTTAAGTAATTTAGGCAATAGAAGTACTGATTAGTTCAATCAGGCCTCTATTGCCTGCTACTTCCGCGCATAAATTACCAAGATCTTCGTAAACCCCAACCTCATTACCGCAATACCTTTCGATACAAATACACCATCACAGCCAATAGCAACTACTACAGAACAGTAACAATCAAAGCAAACACAAAAACAAAAATCACAAACAGCGCAAACACACCTTTTTTAGAAAGCCCCGCCCATATAAGCTTCAATTCCACAGATAATGCCCGCTTGACATCCTCAGAGGCCCATATTCTTTTGCATTGCCCCTTAAAAGTTTGCAGCTCTTCCTGCGCTTCCTGTTCTGCAATTATCGCGGCAAGCCTTGAGTAATAACCCCCACATTCAGGGCATTTCATTTCGCCGGGATTTCCTTCGTGACCACACGTTAAACATTTACTCATGCTCTTCTCCACAAAACAATTCTACAGTACTGGCGACATAGAACGCCTGTATCAACCTAGTCTTCAATCCGGTAGGGCTCCATATGAATAGATTCGACCCGACGCCCCAACAATGTAATAACTCCGTTATAGCGCTCATTTCCTGTTGATGAAAACTCGAATGAAAATACCCGCCTAAGCTGCATTCTACCTTTCGAATCTCTGTGTAGCCGAGTACGATTGAGCGCGACATATTCATCAAGCATCTGAACTTCCAGATTCAGACAATGAGCTCTTACTGCGTTAAGGGCAATCTCTCTAGCTTGCTGCCAGCTTATCCAGTACAGCGAAACGCCCAGCAATAAAACAATTAAAATCAGGTCATCAAGCATGGCATATATTAGAGTATGTTAACCAGCGTTTAGGTATATTGAAGCTATTGTACTAAAATTTACTGACAAATCATTCAGGAAGAAAAGCAACGCCTATATCAAAATTACCATGGATTGGCTGATCATACAAAATTTCAAGCTGATAACCTATAGCGATCATTTTTTAAGGTGTTAGCTGAATCCTGATTTACTAAAACTTACTGATAATTCCCGAGATTAAGTGAAGCTAAACTAAACTTAATTTCCCCCTATCCTGGAGTAGTTATGAATTCTGAACAACTTAGCACCATTGAAATACAGCCAGAAGCAGAGCACAAATATTCAGTAATTTGGTTGCATGGCCTGGGCGCTGACGGCCACGATTTTGAAGGATTAATTCCCGACCTGCATTTAACCGCCAAAGCCCACATCCACTTCATTTTCCCCAACGCCCCAATTCAAGCGGTCACTATTAATGGCGGCATGTCGATGCGCTCTTGGTACGATATCCTGGAAATGTCACTGGATCGTAAAGTTGATATTGGCGGCATCTATCAATCAGCCAATTTAATTGAAACACTGATACAAAACGAAATTACCTTGGGGCTTGAGTCGACCAATATTTTACTGGCAGGATTTTCCCAAGGTGGCGTTATTGCGCTTCATGCCGGCTTAAGGTGCCCGGACCAACTGGCCGGCATTGTTGCACTATCTACTTATTTGCCTACAGTTGAGCAATTAAATACCGAACGCGCCACCGCCAACAATGCTACGCCAATCTTCATGGCCCATGGCATTATTGATCCCGTCGTAGCGGTTGAATCCGGCAAAGCTGCATTCGATAAATTAAAATCAATGAACTACAACATTAAATGGCACGATTACTTAATGGAACATAGTTTATGTGTTGAAGAAATTCAGCATATTTCAATGTTTATAAATTCCATTTTTAAATAATAACTGATCAGTATATCGATAATTAAGCTATGTCACTTTTAAATTGCGGCCTATACTGAACCAATATAAATCAGCATAGGCTTAGCAATAAAAGTTTGAGTCCAACAGGTTTTTGATACCAAGACAACCTATTCTTTGAGTTAGTACACATACGTATTTACACGTATTGTTGATTTAGTTTGAAATGTTATAGTTTTCCAGGTTTGAAATGGAAGTACAATTTCTAACCCATGCCCCATGTAAAAACCGAAAACTTATACCAACTATTTATTGGCTTGCGTACCATTACCGTCGCTACACTCAGCATATTTTATATATGCAGGAAGAATAAAATGATCGATCATTTAACCGTTAAAATGCGCTTGTTTTTATTGGTGGGCCTGATGTCAACTATCATGTTGGCATTAACCGTATTTAATCTACAGGCCTTAAGCAGAACCAATCAAAGCTTGCACACGGTTTACCTCGACAGAACCATACCTTTGGCTGACCTGGCTGAAATAAAAGCCAAGGCATTGCATATCCGCACAGCAATCGTTACGAGCCTTGCTTTCCCGCAAGAAATGACTGATCAGCTTAAAAAAGTTGAACAGGATATTATCGATATAGATAAATTATGGAGGGGTTACATAATCACTTATCTAACACCTGAAGAAAAAATTCTTGTAGACAAGTATGCTGTTGATAATAAAGTTTTTTTTGAAAATGTAAACACCGTATTGGAATTGCAGCGCTCCTCTAAAACTGAAAACGCCGGAAAATATTATTTTGAAGAAGTAAGATCTTCTTATGCCATTGTCTCTAAAGGAATTGATCAATTAATTCAATTACAAAAAAATGTGGCCCAACAAGAATATGATTCCTCGCAAAGTCGATACCACTCATTATTCATTGTTTCAACGGTTTCCCTTGTATTCGGTTTGTTATTATCAATCGTGATTGGTTTTATTATTGCTCGAAACTTGCTGAAGAAATTAGGGGGGGAGCCCGATTATGCTGCATCCATAGCAAATGACATTGCAGGCGGAAATTTATCAACGACAGTAGCTCTTCAGACAGGTGATAAAAGCAGTTTGTTATACGCGATGCAACAAATGCAACAACAAATCCTGGAAAGACTAACGTCGACTAATAATTTAGTTAATGAAATAACACGCATTAAAGTTGCCCTGGATAACGTCAGTACTGGCGTAATGATTGCTGATAATAACCGCAACATTGTTTATGCCAACAAATCGATTATCAAAATTCTCGGCAATGCCGAAACGGATATCCGCAAACGCTTACCGAATTTTGCGCTCGCCACTCTGATAGGCGCGAATATTGACAAATTCCATCAAAACCCTCAGCACCAGGCGCAATTACTTGGCGCCTTAACCAGCACCTACAAAGCAACTATGGATCTTAGTGGCCATACGATGTTAGTGACTGCCAGTCCGGTCATTAACGAACAGGGAGAGCGCCTGGGATCTGTTGCTGAATGGCTTGATCGTTCAGTTGAAGTAGCCGTGGAGAACGAAGTTGAAGCCATTGTTGAATCAGCCGCCCTGGGCGACTTTACCAATCGCGTCAATACCCAAGGGAAAACTGGGTTCTTCAAACTGCTAAGTGAAAGTCTCAATCAACTTATGCTCACTAGTGATACAAGTCTCAATGAAGTAGCAATGGTTCTTGAAGCACTTGCAGCCGGTAACCTGACGATAAAAATCACCAATGATTATTACGGCACTTTTGGGCGACTTAAAGATGACACTAATACGACAGTGGAAAAGCTCAAAGATATTATTTACCAAATCAAAGACGCCACCCATAATATAAACACAGGCGCGAAGGAAATTGCTTCAGGAAATAACGATCTCTCGCATCGCACAGAGGAGCAAGCAGCCAGCATGGAAGAACTAACCTCCACTGTGCAACATAACGCCGCAAACGCCAAACAGGCCAATCAACTTGCCCTAGCGGCTACGGATATTGCAGGAAAAGGTGTCGATGTAGTCGGTCAGGTAGTATTAACCATGAATGATATTAACGTTTCATCACGCAAGATTGGCGACATTATTTCTGTCATCGATGACATAGCTTTTCAAACTAATATTCTGGCTCTTAATGCCGCCGTCGAAGCAGCCAGGGCGGGGGAGCAAGGCCGAGGCTTTGCCGTTGTAGCAGTCGAAGTACGTAACCTGGCACAACGTGCAGCCTTGGCAGCAGGAGAAATCAAGCATCTGATCGATGATTCGGTGGTTAAAGTAGCCTACGGCAGCAATTTAGTCGCACAAGCAGGTCAAACCATGGAGGAAATCGTTAACTCTATTCGCGGTGTTACCGAAGTGATGACTGAAATCAGTGCCGCTTCTACGGAGCAAACCGCCGGTATCCAGCAAGTCAATCAAGCCATTGGCCAAATGGACGATG
Organism: uncultured Methylobacter sp.; assembly: GCA_903831545.1. Lineage (GTDB taxonomy): Bacteria > Pseudomonadota > Gammaproteobacteria > Methylococcales > Methylomonadaceae > Methylobacter_A. The sequence goes on from CAIKYI010000776.1 coordinate 6,682, forward strand.
TCACCCAGCAAAATGCGGCGCTGGTAGAACAAGCCGCTGCTGCGGCAGAGTCTCTGGAAGAGCAGGCACAAAGCCTGTCCGTTACCGTGGAACAGTTTATTGTTGATAACAAAACTCATGCTATGACTGTCGGAAAGTCGTTAGCCCAGCCCCTCAGTTCCACTTGGAAACAACCCCATAAGGAGTCAAGTCTCGCCAGAGCCGGAGCTACTCCAAGCACCGTTAAACTGACGCCCGTTACCAAACCTGATAGCAATGATGAATGGGAAGAATTTTAGCGTGATGTTATGAGCTGCGAGAGCATGCACGGCAGTTTGCTATTGAAAAACTGCCCTACAGGATGCGAAATTCTCTAAAAAACAAAAGAAATGCAGTTTCCAATAAGCTATGAACCTAACAATCGGAATTGAACCAAGACATTATAATGACTTATCTACTGCAATTTGGGAGCCTTCCGCAAACAGCTTGCTTTTGCAGTGTTATACCTTATGGGCGCTTATCAGGCCTGATATGCTGTGCCGGTATGTCGCGTCTTGTTGCTCCGGTATAAAGCTGCCTGGGCCGCCCTATTTTTTGCTCCGGATCAGCTATCATTTCATCCCAATGGGCAATCCAGCCTACGGTTCGTCCCATGGCAAACATCGCGGTAAACATGTTACTGGGTATGCCTAAAGCATGCAGCACAATGCCGGAATAGTAATCGACATTGGGGTAAAGTTTTTTCTCGATGAAATACTCATCTTCCAATGCGATACGCTCCAACTCCAGCGCTAATTTAAAGATTTTGTCATCATGCAAACCCAGTTCTGTCAGCACTTCATGACAAGTTTCCCGCATTAATTTGGCACGAGGGTCATAATTTTTATAAACCCGATGACCAAAGCCCATCAGTCTAAACGGGTCGTTTTTATCCTTGGCTTTATTTATAAATACCAAAATATTTGAAACGTCGCCAATTTCCTCCAGCATATTGAGCACCGCCTCGTTAGCTCCGCCGTGAGCCGCGCCCCAAAGACAGGCAATCCCGGCAGTAATGCAGGCATAAGGATTAGCGCCACTGGAACCGGACAAACGCACCGTTGACGTTGACGCATTTTGTTCATGATCAGCATGAAGAATCAGGATTCTGTCCAATGCTCTTACCAAAACAGGATTTGGCACAAAATCGTCACAAGGAGTGCCCAGCATCATACGCATAAAATTCTCAACGTAACTTAACTTGTTTTGCGGGTACATAAACGGCAAGCCGGTACTGTATTTATGACACATCGCGACAATGGTCGGTACCTTGGCAATCAGACGAATGGCGCTTAGGTCACGGTCCT
>CAIKYI010000777.1 GCA_903831545.1 uncultured Methylobacter sp.
CTGGAATATTTATTATGAAACGGAATAAGGACGGTTTCAATTTTATGATTGTCTTTGAGCTTAAAAAGAAATTTTACTGTGCGATCTTTTTTTGACTCATGAACCGTATCGATTTCGGGTAGAGAAAAGTCGAAATTATTTTGAAAAAAGGCCAATGAACATTTGGCAATGTTATCATTGCATTGTGTATTTTCTTTTTTCTTATAATGCCAATTAAAAAGAACTGCCGCTGCTGAATGGTTTAAATTATTCTGATTTATAACAAATTCTAAATCAGAATAATTTAGGTCATAAAAGGATTGTTTCAATAGTGTCTCCTGTTAATGTCAATATTTAATCAATACAAAATGGTTTGAGATATTGATATTTTAGTGTCCATTGCTAACTAAGCAATCGATATCGGTTTATTGGAAATCAAGCGATTTTAGCTTAGCTGGATAGGGTAATAAAGGCTTACCATTGCAGAAATAAAGTCTAATTCCAGGGGGGCAAATCGCCGGAATAGGCAATAAAGCCTTTGTCCTGAGCATGCGTTTTGACACCAGCAGCAGAAATCTTCTTGGTTGACGAGCTGGCTTTGGGGGATGAAGTGACTTTTCCGGGGGATGTTACCGCACTTGGTTCCATTTGCCATCGGGCAAAAAGTGTAATGTCCTTGTCGGCAGCTGCATACCATTTCTTCTGGATTGCATCCCACCTCGCCCCCAGTGCTTTTGCTTCATCCTTTTGTGCAAAAGGTACATTCAGATATATTTTAGGTTCTGCCATTTTGGTTAAAGTGGTGTGAGCTTGAATGGTTCAAAATCAACATTATAAGCCATTGTAAAAAGCTATGATTGATAGGTTTTGACTCAAGCGGAGATTACCTCGCCATAGGCAGTAGGATGCTAACTGCCGCGTCAGTCGATTTTGCCGAACAGCTTACCTTATGGGTTGATGGCAGGTATTGTCAGGCTCTGAATGATTATGTACCGGAAGAATCAGTTTCTGACTGGTGGAAACTCTAACTGGGGCTGATAAGACTATTGTTACCGTGAAACATTATGTTCAAGTGATAGCGGGGTATTATGCTTTGAGTGCGGGTTTACCTTTTGGAAATATACCGACAGAATTGAATGATACTGTCGGTATTTGTCTGGCTATTTATTATGGTTGCTTGGTGTTGTGTCTCCGCATATAAAGCCAGGTTCACGTTACCGGCGCAAGTCTGTTTGCTCAGTGAGTTTATTATTCACCCAATTGTTAACAACCGTCATCATGGGTAAATCTGACGCTTTCCTCGGCTGAACGTCCCATTGCTTTGGCAAACCAGGGTGGTGGCGCTGAAAATACTTTCTGAAATTCTTTAAGCTGTTCTACGGCTTCGGTGACGTCAGGAATCTTGATAGGATAAATGTCGGCTCGAATGACTTTAGCCGCCGCCGGACCGCCAATCGATTGCACAAACATGACATGACAGTCCTTAATCAAATTGGCGCGAAACAGGTTTCTGTCATCGCTACTGTCAGCGTCCAGGGTTGAGCGAATATCAACCAGTTTGTAAGCGTGTTCTGATAATTGATACACCAGAAAACGGATACAGGAACCAAAATGACCGTTAATTAAAGCGCCGCTGTTGGAACCTATGGCAACGCGGATTGAGTCAGCCATATCGCCGTCTTTATAGGTTTGTATTTCAGGCAGGTCTTCATCTTCCGCCTCATCGCCCCAAAGGTATCGTACCGCTAATTTGATATTGGCAAGACCGATGCCGATGTCTTCGCCATCTTCTTCACCATCCAGACTGCCCAAACCGGTTTTAAGATTGGTAACGGTGACGGATTTTAATTTTTCATCATTCAAAGGTGAATCTACCAGTTCATGTAATATTTCCAGCAATCTGGGTATATCGATACCCGGCAAGATACGTGAGGCAAGGGCAATGCGTAAGGCTAGTTCACGGGGCAATGCTTCCATTTCAATCTCCTGATTTAACAATGTTGGAAAGTAGTTTGAGTATTTTTCTTGTGGAGGCCAGATCCAGGGCAGAAAAATCGTCATGCGTTTTAAGGGTGGTATCAGCGCCTGCCGCCAATAGTTGTTCAACAACCTGTTCTCTGCTACTGGAGGCCGAATAAATCAAAGCAGTCGCGCCAGAGGCAGTGTTTTGATAATTTATATTGATGCCGGCACAAAGCAGAGCTTCGATACAGGCGCTATTTTCACCATAACAAGCTGCCCACAAGGCGTTGTTACCATATTGGTCAATAACATCCAGCGCGGCATCCTGTTTAAGCAAAAAGTCGATTATATCGCTACGACCTTGCTGCCCGGCTAAAATCAATGGATAAATGCCGGCGTTGTTTTTTAATGCCGGTTGAGCAATGGAAAAATAGTTATTTTGTAACCAATTCCATATTTCAGAGTCCATCACGTTTCCTGACGTTGATCTTTCCAGCTTGAATAACCGCCTTCAAGACTGTAAACATCCTTAAAACCGAAATCACTGAAAAATTCGGCAAGGTGCTCGCTGGCATGACCGTAATAACAATAAATCAATAAACTGCGCTGTTTGTCGCCGCGTTTAACCAATGAATCTTTTAAGCCTTCATGAACGTGCAGCGCGTCTTCCAGATGACCCTGTCGATAATCTTTCAGGTCGCGACAGTCCAGAATCATGGGTTTTAATTCTTTAATCAGCTTTTCAGAATCGGCAATGGAGATATTTTTATATTTCATGGTAGTGATAATGACTTTGAAAGGTCAATCCTCAAGGATGAAAAGGTTGTAGTAAAGCAGACAATTAAATTTAGTTTGTGTCTCTCATTGTAGCGAACAGTTATTTAATAGCGCTCTGATGGCATTAATGCGATGACTATGAAATAAGTAGCAAATTATTTGCCAACAATTATTGGCCCTTGTTGATCGGGAAATAGGGAGATCATCAGGCAAAAAAAAGCGCCCTAATTGTTAAATCAGGACGCTAAAGGGACTCAGCCCAGGA
>CAIKYI010000778.1 GCA_903831545.1 uncultured Methylobacter sp.
GCTGTGACAGATGGAAATAGATCTACTGTCAGTAAAATAATAAGTTATCAGCTTCTGATAATAATAATTATGACGACAGGTTTTGCCTTTATAAGCAGTCAATATGCTTTATCGGCAGTCTTAGGCGGGGTGGCAGCTTTTGTACCTAATCTGTATTTTGCCTTGAAAGTAAATAAGTCTGGCGGACAAGAAGCAAGAAAAATTGTAAATTCTTTTTATGCTGGGGAATCAGGTAAGCTAGTCTTAACCGCAGCGATTTTTGTAATGATTTTTCAAGTAACAACTATACAAATTTTACCGCTGCTGGCAGTATATGTCGCAGCATTATCGGTTTTTTGGTTTGCGCTGTTAATGCGCTGACAATTTTTTATTTAGAGAGGAACAATGGCTACCGAAGCTCATGCCGCCGAAGGTGCAACCGGTTATATTATTCACCATTTGACTCCACTGACTGTCGGTGAGGGTTTCTGGGCATTGAATCTGGATACTTTGTTTTTCTCTGCTGTCTTAGGTGGTCTGTTTGTGTGGTTTTTTAAGCGCGCAGCAGAACAGGCTACTGCGGGTGTTCCAGGCTTGGTGCAAAATTTTGCAGAAATGTTGATCGAGTTTGTTGATAATCAGGTTAAAGATAGTTTTCATGGTAAAAATGAATTAATTGCACCACTGGCATTGACAATTTTTTGCTGGGTTTTCATGTGGAATTTTATGGATCTATTCCCGGTTGATATTTTGCCGTTGATCGGCTCGGTTATGGGGATTGACTATTTGCGAGTTGTTCCAAGTACTGATTTAAATGCAACTTTTGCAATGTCCATATCGGTTTTCTGTTTAATTATTTTCTACAGCATCAAAATAAAAGGCCCTTGGGGTTTTGCTAAAGAATTAATGTTTCAGCCTTTTGGTCCATGGTTATTGCCGTTCAATCTGTTGCTCAAATTGGTTGAAGAGTTTGCAAAACCCATCTCATTGGCTCTTCGTTTATTTGGTAACCTTTATGCGGGTGAGTTAATCTTTATCTTGATTGCTTTGTTGCCTTGGTATCTTCAGCCAGTGTTAAGTTTTCCTTGGGCGATTTTTCATATTTTAATTATCACGCTACAGGCTTTTATTTTCATGGTATTAACCATTGTTTATCTGGGCATGGCGCACGAAGACCATTAATTTTTTAAAAGCTACGAAGCATGATGTTACGCTAAAGTAGTCACGAAATAATATTTTTTACTTTTTTATCATTTAATTAACCGTTTGGAGGTTTCATGGAAATTGCAAGATTGATTGCTGACGTACAAGGCATGACTGCTATCGCAGTAGGTCTGGTTTTAGGTATGGGCGCTTTAGGAACAGCGATAGGCTTCGGTCTTTTGGGTGGAAAATTCCTGGAAGGTGCAGCACGTCAACCAGAAATGGTTCCTATGTTACAAGTAAAAATGTTTGTTGTTGCGGGTCTGTTAGACGCGGTAACAATGATCGGTGTTGGTTTGGCATTGTTCTTCACTTTTGCTAACC
>CAIKYI010000779.1 GCA_903831545.1 uncultured Methylobacter sp.
AGACACTCTAAAAATTCAGAAGAAAAATTTGTGATTATGGATTGCACTATTCTTGGATAGAATTTGTTTGAAAGCGAACACTTCGGTCATGAAAAGGGATCCTTTACGGGCGCTACAACACAAAAGAAAGGTTTGTTTGAACTGGCGGATAAAGGAACTTTGTTTCTTGATGAGGTAGGAGAGTTGCCTCTTTCGCAGCAACCTAAATTATTACGCGCTTTGGAGAGTGGTCAATTTCGTAGGGTGGGAGGAACAACACAATTATCTTCAAAAGTCAGATTGATATGCGCAACGCATAGGAATCTGGGGGAAATGGTTTCACAAGGCTTATTCCGCGAAGATTTATTTTATCGATTATCGGTTTTTCAAATTGAGATCTCATCATTGCGGGAAAGAAAAGAAGATATTCCTGCGCTTTGCTCTTATTTACTAACTCAGTTTGGCCAAATAAATGAATGTACCTACAGAATCAGCAAGCAAGCCCTGACAAAGCTTCTTCAGCATCAATGGCCGGGAAATATTAGGGAGCTTAAGAACTGCCTGCATCTTGCTATTAATCTATGTTCAGGCTTTAACATTGAAGAGCAGGATATCAATATTGTCCAGCGTGTGCCTGTAGCCAATACCAAAATCGCTGCTGCCACTGCCACTGCCACTGCGACTGCGGATGACTTATCAGCGCCACAATCAAACTCTCTTGACCAATTTGAAGCTAATTTCATTAAAGATTTGCTGCAAAGACATAGTGGTAACCGTCAGCTTATTGCTGCAGAAATGAATATTAGTGAAAGAACTTTGTATCGAAAACTTAAACGTTTCAACTTAAAAGGCAAGTTAATACTATGAAGCCTTCTCTGATCAACTGGACGCTTAATGCGATTAATCCTGCCCTGGATCATTTCACGCCACCTTATGACATGCGTGCTACCATTGGCCAATTGCAAACCTTGCCGCCATTACCGGGTATTGCATTGCGCATTATGCAATTAGCTACGGACCCAACCGCCGATGCTGCAAAATTGGCAGCTATTATCGAGATGGATCCATTATTGGCGGCACAAGTGGTTCGATGGGCAAGGTCGCCTTTGTATGCTTACCGTAGAAATATCACAAGCGTTCAAGAAGCTATTAATCGTGTTTTAGGTTTTGATTTTGTGTTTAATCTTGCTTTTGGGTTATCAGCTCTTGCAGCCTTAAAAGTACCCAAAGACGGCCCCATCGGGACTCGGTTGTTTTGGACTCACGCAATGGCGAGCACACGTTTAATGCCATTATTATGCAATCAAATGCCTGTTGAACATCGTATTCCACAAGCGCAATTGTTTCTTCCCGGATTGCTGCATAATATTGGTTATCCGTTATTGGGTGATCAGTTTCCTAAGGAATTCAGTTATTTAAATGGTTTGATATTGGCTAATCCAACGTTATCCATGCTTAATCTTGAAAAGTTCTCTTTAGGCGTTGATCATAATATGCTAGGGGCATGGCTGATGCGTTCCTGGAATATGCCCAAGCCAGTTATTGATGTTGTTTATCACCATCACAATCCTAATTACCGTGGTGAGAATCATCAGCTTAATATGCTGACCTATTTGAACGATTCTTTGCTTGGTACACTTGGCATTGGTGATGCACAAATTCAATCCTGTCCTGAGGAGCTTTTAAAAGAGCTGAATTTGCCAGATAAGGCAACTGAGCAAGCTCTCGATAAGCTAAATGATTTGCTTGATAATATTCTCGAAACAGCGGATATGATTGTAGGTTAACACGGGTATTTCAAAGCTCATGGTTTTTAAGTTAGGACGTAAAAAAATATAGCTAATAACAAGATCTGGAGGCCGATTTTCTTGTTTTCAGTTATTTTATTTAAAGACATCTTGCGCGCATAATCTCTAGCAGATAAAAATCGGAAAAATTTTGTGAAAGAGATGTCAAAAAATGGCAAATTTTTTTATTGTTTTTGAATTGTCAGGCAACTCAAAAAACTCACTTTTTTAAGATTTTTTTGTAAAAATTCCGCTTTAAAAATTCTGGATTGTCGTTAAATCGATCTATATAGTTCCCTCGACCAGGAAGTTGCAGTTAAATAAGGGATAACCAAGTAAATTTATTTCGTCCATGAAAAACACCGTTGTTCCACCTGAGATACCGAGCTGTAGATCATCATCCAAAGGGTGAGTAGATAAATAATTGCAATATCTTGATTTATTTTGTGTCTTTCGTCGATCAGCAGGGGTTTTTAAGTTAATCACCCATTTTGAAATGCAATGCTTAAATGCTGCATGTGCTATTGTTTTTATTTGTAGGCGATTCTATTTCCAGATGTTGACAATATTGGTGAAGTCATCTGTCCAGGGCTTCATGTCAAAATATAAGGGCATCTTTTGCCAGTTACCTAGGCGACTTAGACTCAGCGGTTTGATTGATTCTGCATGCTTTGCCATAACCACCCAATCAGTTGCAACTACCAGTGGTATGTCTTGTTGCGGTTTGTATTCCTGAATCAATGCTGCCAAGTGCAAGGCTTCGGCATTAATCGATAATACTTTTTTCAGGGATAAATGGCGGTTGGTCATATGAAAGGCGAGTATGCCGTTAGGTTTCATTTTTCTGAAATAGAGTTCAAGCGCTTCTTTGGTTAGCAGGTGCGTTGGCACCGAATCAGAACTGAACGCATCCATTATTAATAAATTAAACTGTTGATCCGGCTCTTTTTCAAGTGACAAGCGAGCGTCTCCGATGCGTATTGAGGCTTTAGGAGCGCATTGGCTCAGATAGCTAAAATAAGCAGGATTACTGGCAATGTCGACCATCAGCGGATCGATTTCATAGAGTGTCCAGTTTTGGCGGTCTTTTGCATAACAGGCTAAGGCTCCTGCGCCCAGGCCGACTACGCCAATATTCCAGTCTTGATTGGCAGTATCATATTCTTTAAATAATTGCCCCATGGGACCGGGACGGCTGTAATAGGTCAACGGTATTTGGGTTAAGTTGGTGACCAGTCGCTGTGCGCCGTGTTTGGTGGTGCCGTGGAATAATTCATGGTAGTTTTCAGGTTTGCCTTGTTCGTCAGTTAATACAGCATCGCGTACGGCTAGAACGCCAAAAAAGGTGCGCTGTTGAAAAATGGTGTGAGAGGATAAGTCGTGTAGGCTGAGCGCCAGGAAAATAATCGCGCCTGTCATAAAAGCAAAACCAACCGGGCGACTCCTTAGCAGGTAAGTTAAACAGGTTAGGATGATCAGGCTGATGACGATGAGATCAAAATACTGGAGTAGATTTTCAATGGTTGCATGAAGAATAACTCCGCTAACAATCAGTAGGGCAGGGACTAATATTTGTAATATCAGGTCGGTATTTAGCGATAGTTTCTTCAAGCCGGGGCGCAGCAGTAAGGCGGCGATAATCATGATCGGGTATTCATAAACGGCATTGAATACAAAAGGTGCGACAAAGGTATTGAACATACCGCCTAACATGCCTGCAAACGACATAATTAAATAGAAGGTCGTTAAATGCCGGGTATGTGGTCTTTTTTTAGCCAGTTCCCCATGACAGACCATTACCGCAAAGAAAAAAGCGATCAGGTGCAAAATCAGATAGGCCCAATAAGGTAAATCTGCTGGATTAATAAAGGCGTAAGCAATAAATGGCAACAGGAACATCGGTTGCAACTTGACCATTAATGGATGTATTTTGTCATTCCATTTGGAAAAAACGATCACAAAAGACAATAAATATATCGTTAACGGGATGATCCAGAGCAACGGGACGGAGGCAATATCGGTGCTGATGAAATTGGTTAAACCCAATAGCAGGCTGGAAGGTACTAGCGCTAGTGCTAACCAGTGTAATTGCGTTGCAAGCCCAAGATTATTCGTCTGACTTTGTGTTTCAGTGTCGTCAATTTTTGTTTGGTTAATGTTTTGTTGGCTTTTCCATAGTACAAATGCACAACCTGCAATTAAAAGGCAAAGTAACAGATAGCCAATGCTCCAGTCACTTTTTTGGTTAGCCAGTCCTATATTGGGTTCAAGCAGGAACGGGTAGCTTAACAACGCAATCAGGCTGCCGGTATTACTGGCAGCATACAGATAATAAGGATCATGACTGGTGTGGTGGCCAACTTGGGCGAACCATTTTTGTATCAGGGGCGCGGTTGTCGACACAACGAAAAACGGCAGCCCGATAGCCAGAAACAAAGTCCAGAGTAGCCAGAATGTTGGATTACTGTCAGTTGGCGGAACCGTGTTTTCCGGTAAAGCCAAAGGTAGCGCCAAAAAACTGATCAGTATCAGAGCGGTATGAATCAGGATTTGGCGATGCTGGCTATATCTCGTAGACAAAAAATGTGCGTAAAGATAACCCAAAAATAAAATGCTCTGGTAAAACACCATACAGGTATTCCAGACAGCGGGTGAGCCTCCTAGCAAGGGTAATAAGATTTTTCCGAACAGCGGCTGCAATACAAACATCAGTGTCGCACTGGTGAAAAGCGTTGCTGCAAATAAGAAAATGATGGAGAAATTGCGGTCAGGTAAAGCTTTTGAAAGGTGGTTCATTATTTTTATTGGTAGCCCAAAGGCTTTTAATTTTTAATGGGCTAATGATAAAGCATTTGTGGGGTTGGGGCAGTTGAAAAATAACTGGAGTTGATGTTTTAGACGATATTTAAGAATGAATGTTCCTGCCTGACTGGCTTTTGGGCGGGTTGCGGATTAAAACGTAAATGAATAAAAAACGTATTGAATAAATTGATTGAGAGTATAGATGTCTTTGGTGAGTAAATGAAATTATGCCTTTAGGACTAGCCGTGCGGGCCTTAACCTCCAAAGGCTCGCGCGGCTGGTTTTGCGATCTTTATTAATTAATAGCGCTATATAGCGCTTTATCCATTATGGTTTTCTATTTAGCGTGCGCCAAAATAAGCCGCAAGTGCTTTAATATCTGTTTCAGAGAGATTTGCGGTAATAGCTTGCATTGGACCGCTTTTGCGTAGTCCTCCCTTGAAATTATTTAGTTGCTGTTCAAGATATCCGGGGTGTTGGCCGGCAAGTCTTGGTAGTTGACCTTTACCTTCGGCCGATAGTCCGTGACAGCCCAAGCACATGCTTGCGCTAGCTTCTCCTGACTTGGCTAATGTTGGATCGCTGATAGCTCTGGCAGGTTTTTGGCTTGAAAAGTAAGCGGCAAGATTATCCATGTCTTCATTGCTTAGATTAGTCGCAATCGCTTGCATCATGGTGTTGCTTCGGTTTCCGGATTTGAAAGCCTTAAGCTGATTTACCAGATAAGCTGGCTGTTGAGCTGCCAAACTTGGCCATTGTGCATTTCCACTGATTCCTTTTTGACCATGACAGCCTACACAGGAGCCAGATTTTAGCTCACCTGCGGCGATATCAGCAGCTGAAGCTGGCAAGGTAAAGAAAGCAGTTAATAAGAAAGAAGACAGTAAAGATTGTTTTAGTGAGAGCATGGTTAACCTCTTAGGGCGGCTGGGCTAGGCATCTGCTTGGTGAGTGATCAAAATCACTCACTGTTTCCAGATGGAGAACTCACTATACAACTAAAAGTGCCAATTCATAACAAAAAGTCAAGCTAGATACTTTTTTAGGGGGCTAAACTAGTTAAACGCTTTATTTTACGATGCGTAAAGTGGGTTTAGATGTTGGTTTTTTTGTCGGTGGAGGTGGTTCATCTTCTTCGGTTTCTTCCTGATCGAAGATCATGCCTTTGCCATTTTCTTTAGCATAGATAGCCAATACAGCATTGATTGGTGTGGCAATGTGCATGGGTTTTCCACTAAATCGGGCGTTAAATTCAATTTCCTCGTTACCGAGATTGAGTCCCTGGATGGCTTCTGGCCTTATATTTAAAACTATTTTTCCGTCTTCAATAAAATCAGTCGGTAAAATTGCTTTAGGGTTATTGGCGTCCACCAGCAGGTGTGGCGTTAGATTGTTATCGATAATCCATTCGTAAATTGAACGTATTAAATAAGGCTTTAAAGGAGTCATGGTGCTGGATATTATTTTAAAGGCTCAATCATTTCTTTTTCAGCGTCGCTTAGACTGCGTTTGAATGCAGCTCTATTAAATATGCGCTGTGCATAATTGGAAATCACATCATTCGGCGTTGATATATCAATGCCTATGCTGGGAAGACGCCATAACAAGGGAGCAATCACACAATCTATCAGTGAAAATTCATCACTCATAAAGTATGGTCTGGCTGCAAAGATAGGTGCAGCTGACAAGATGCTTTCTCTAAGCATTTTCTTGGCACGGGCAGACTTTTTCTCGCCAGAAAATAAAATTTCATCCAGTAATTGATACCAGTCCTGATCGATACGCTTGATCAGCATTCTGGCATTGGCACGGGATACAGGATCCATTTGGTGTAACGGTGGATGTGGAAATCGTTCGTCCAGATATTCCATGATGATGCGCGAGTCATACAGTACCAGATCGCGTTCTATCAGTGTCGGTGACGTGCCGTTTGGATTTAGCTCTAGTAAATCTTCTGGTGGTTCTGCCGGATCGTAATATTCAATATCAGCGACAACTCCCTTCTCATGCAAAACAAAACGGGCACAGTGGCTCATTGCACATGTTGGAGATGAAAAAAGCGTCATTACAGATTTACGAGTAATATTTGTCACGAATAACAACCTCTTTAAGACGTGTAGGGCGATAAAAAAAGCTATTATAACAGGTTGGTGAGGTTTTTATTTACAGATGTTAATGCAGGTTGGGATGGCTTTAGTCTAACCCAACCTGCATTAGTTAAGAATTAGTGGATGTTTTTCCAGTATTCTTTCTTTAGCAGGTACGCTAAAACGATAAACATCAGGATAAAAAACAGGACGTATTTTCCGATACGTTGCCGTTCCAGTTGTACCGGTTCACCTGCATAAACCAGGAAGTTGACCAGATCATTGACCATAAGATCAAATTCTTCTGTCGACAGGGTGCCTGGTTCTTCAATGACTAGTTTATCAATTACTTCCTGGTCGCCTTTGGTTTTATAAACCGGTTTTTGCTGTCCCTGAAGTTGCCAGAGAACATTGGGCATGGCAACGTCTTCGAAAACTGTGTTGTTTACGCCGAAAGGTTTATTTTTATCCACATAAAAGCTTTTTAAATAACTGTATAACCAGTCCGCTCCACGTGAACGGGCAATTAACGATAAATCAGGCGGTTGAATTCCAAACCATTTTTCGGCGTCATGGGCATTCATTGCGCTGTGGAGTTGGTCGTAGATATTTGCACCCTCAGGTGCAATGTCTTTTAACACCTTTTTGGGATCGGCTTCAACATCAAGGGCAATACGAAGGTAACGAATATGCTTGATTGAGTGACAACCAAGGCAATAAGTAACAAAGTGTTTTGCTCCGCGTTGTAAGGATGCATTATCGGTAAGGTCAATGTTGGCGTCTTGAAGTGCTACACCTTCTGAAGCATAAGCGCCAAACGACAAAGTTAAAAATATCAATAGAGTTAGTAGTTTTTTCATATCAGTCGAGGCTCTCTTTTAGTTTTTTTGCTAATCGAGTAATGACGCTGAGAATTCCTTGAGGATCAGGTCTTCTGCTAAGAATAACAGTGCCGTTCTTTGTTGTTATGGGTTCTTTGCTAGTCATTTCGTCAAACGTCTCTAGCAACGCGGGAATGCGATCTTCAAGACTGGGTTGATCGGTCAGACTTTTGGGGACCGGTTTGGTTTTTTCCCAGCG
>CAIKYI010000780.1 GCA_903831545.1 uncultured Methylobacter sp.
ACCTGTACCCGCTGCAAAAATAACAACTCGACCTTTTTCCAGATGCCTGACAGCCCTGCGCCGAATGTAATCTTCACAAACTTGATTGATTTTTAACGCAGACATAACCCTGACTTGCTGTCCGTGTGCTTCCAGCGCATCCTGCATAGCCAGGGAATTAATGACTGTGGCCAGCATTCCCATCTGATCACTCGTTACCCTATCCAATCCTTCTGACGCTTTTTCCGCCCCACGCAATATATTACCACCCCCAATAACCAATCCAACCTGAAGGCCAGCATCACATAACTCTTTAATTTCAGTTGCAAGACGCTTAACGATATCAGCATCAATACTACCACCGGCTTCACTCATTAAAGCTTCACCGCTTAACTTAAGCAAAATTCTCTGGCAAATCATGTTGGTCATTTTAATTATCAGGGGCTAGTGTTTATTGTTGACAACTATTCCACGGCGATTAGCCGAAGAATTACTGTGTGCCTCGAACTTGTGCCATTACTTCTTCAGCAAAGTTTTCTTCTTTCTTCTCTATGCCCTCACCTACTTCCAGGCGAGAGAATCTAATAACGCTGTTTCCCTTCGATGCAAGCAACTTGGCAACAGTAAGTTTATCATCCTTAATAAAAGGTTGGCCCAACAAAGTAATTTCAGCCAAAAACTTACTGATACGACCCACTACCATTTTCTCAATGATATCAGCCGGTTTTCCGCTTTCTGCAGCCTGTGCAGAGAAAATCTCTTTTTCTTTCTCAATGAGTTCTGAAGAAACCTGCTCTTCAGATACACAAGCTGGTTTACTTGCAGCGATATGCATCGCAATATCCTTACCTAATTCGTTATCTGCCTTCTCAAGCTCAACGATCACAGCGATTTTATTGCCGTGTAAATAACAAGCTGTTCCACCCGTGGCAGTCTGGTATTTTTCAAATCTTCTGATAGTAATATTTTCGCCCAACTTGGCAACCAGACTGCGACGAACTTCATCAACAACGGTGCCATCTGCCAAGGTCATTGCCAGCAACTGTTCTTCCGTTTCAACATCAGAATTTAATAAAGCCACTGTTACATTATTGACAAAACTAACGAAATCATCTGCTTTGGCAACAAAATCAGTCTCGCAATTAACATCAACAATCGCAACCGCTTTACCATCATCACTGACTTTAGCGCCAATAATACCTTCGGCAGCAATACGACCTGATTTTTTATCAGCTTTTGCCAAACCGGATTTACGCATGTTTTCGATGGCCAATTCCATATCGCCTTCGGCTTCAACCAATGCTTTCTTACATTCCATCATACCGGAAGCCGTTCTTTCACGTAGCTCCTTAACCATTGCCGCACTAATATTAATACTCATATTTAGATTTTCCTCATTTATCCATCACTGTAAAAACGCCCCCGTGAGGAGGCGTTTTTGCCTAAACTTTAAATTGTTAAAAAAGTTGTTTTATTCTGCTTCAACTTGAACTTCTGCCTCTTCAACAAAATCATCTGCTTTTGCTGATAATCCCAAACTGGCTGTTTTAGCTTCCATAACTGCTGAAGAAACGCTTTCGCAATAAAGTTTAACCGCACGAATTGAATCGTCATTACCAGGAATAATGTAATCAATCTTTTCCGGTGAATTGTTCGAATCAACAATACCTACAACCGGAATACCTAACTTTTTCGCTTCACTGATGGCATTTTTTTCATAACCGACATCCAAAATAAAAATAACGTCAGGAACGCCTTTCATGTCCTTAATCCCACCTAAACTACGCTCCAGCTTTTCAAGCTCGCGTTCCATGCCTAAGGCTTCTTTCTTTCCAAAACGTTGATAAAGCGTACCATCTGCTTTCATCGCCTCCAATTCTTTAAGACGATTGATTGATTTCTTGATGGTTTTAAAGTTTGTCAGCATGCCACCTAACCAGCGATGGTTAACATATGGCATTCCGCAACGTGCTGCTTCTTCCGCAACTACTTTACGCGCTGCTTTCTTGGTACCAACAAACAGGACTGTGCCTTTGTTTGCTGACATCTGACCCAGATAATTCATTGCGTCATTAAACATCGGAAGCGTTTTTTCCAAATCAATAATATGGATTTTGTTACGTGAACCGAATAGGTAAGTAGCCATTTTAGGGTTCCAATAACGGGTTTGATGTCCAAAATGGACACCCGCTTCAAGCATTTGACGCATTGATACTGCTGACATGTGTTCTCCTTAAGATAAATTATCGGAACCTGTGTTCCGAGTTGGGTTAAGCCTCCACCTACCCCGCCTGGAAACCAACTACAATCATTTTCAGTTAAGCAAGATTGCACCAGCACCCTTCCAAGTGTGACGATAGGTGTGAGTATTTGTTCAAAAACGAACTTCCCTTTATACCATATTTACTTTTTCACAACAAGCCAAAGTCTGTTAAAATAACTTTATTGAACGGGTACCATAAAAGTGAAAATCGGCTGGAAACGCCTATCACCGTGCCTTTAGCTTTTTAAATTGCCCCAGGATTATGAGCATAATTATTAAAAACGAATCTGATATTCAAAAAATGCGTATTGCCGGAAAGCTGGCCGCCGAAGTTTTGGAAATAATTGAACCCTATGTTGTTCCCGGGGTTACTACCGACGAACTGAATCAGATTTGCCATGACTACATCGTTGACGTGCAACAAGCCATACCCGCTCCACTTAACTATCACGGCTTCCCAAAATCAATTTGCACTTCAGTTAACCAACAGATCTGCCATGGAATTCCAAGTGATAAAAAACTTAAATCCGGTGACATCGTCAATATAGACATCACCGTTATCAAAGATGATTACCATGGTGATACCAGTAAAATGTTTTGCGTTGGCGAAGTCAGTCCCCACGCAAAACGACTGATAAAAATAACCCAGGAAGCCATGTTTTTAGGCATTAACCAAGTCAAACCAGGCGCTACTTTAGGCGATATCGGCCACGCCATACAAAAACATGCGGAAAGCAATCGTTACTCGGTGGTTCGCGAATTTTGCGGACACGGCATAGGCAAAACTTTTCACGAAGAACCTCAAGTACTGCATTATGGCAAAGCAGGTGATGGTGAAGTTCTTGAGGCAGGCATGATATTAACAATCGAACCCATGATTAATCTCGGCAAACGACACATGAAAGTACTTGCTGACGGCTGGACGGCTGTTACAAAAGACCGTAGCCTTTCCGCACAATGGGAGCACACTATTTTAGTAACCCCAAGCGGACATGAAATCCTGACCTTACGCCAGGAAGAAATGTAACAGCTTTGAGCCAACTGACAATTTAATACCCAACAATAGCATGGCCCTATAATTATCTTTTTGGCTTCACCGCCTCACTCGCCTGACAAGTCCGCCACGAGGTTTTCAGCTTGAACAAAAACATTAACGCTCCGACACACAACCACCTTGTTACAGCTATTGACTTGGTTCCCGCATCAGTTTCAAAATCAATTTTCACACAAGCGGATAGCCTTCAACAATTCAAAGCCCTTCTAAAACAGAAAGATTCCGAGCTTCGCTTAAAATTCAACCCCCACAAATCAGTTGCCAAACTGCTTAAAGAAAGGTCGGACTTTATCGACAAAGTTTTAAGCACCTGCTGGGAGCACTTTCTTGACAAGCACGCCAATCAACTAGCACTTTGCGCGGTTGGCGGTTATGGGCGCAGAGAACTTTTCCCCTACTCTGACATCGATCTTGTTATCCTTTTAGACTCTGAAAACACCAGCCCTTATCAGGAGGCCCTGGCTAACTTCTTCACCTTTCTGTGGGATATTGGCTTAAAGCCAGGACAAAGCGTACGCACCATAAATCAATGCATTGAGGCAGCGCTCAGCGATCAAACAGTCATAACCAGTCTTATGGAAAACCGACTGATTACCGGCAACACCCTCCTGCACAAAGCACTGAACAACCAAATCACGCCTGACAAAATCTGGCCATCGGGTCAGTTTTTTGCCGCCAAAATGGAAGAGCAACGGCAGCGTTATGCAAAGTTTCATGACACCGCCTATAATCTTGAACCTAACGTAAAAGAAGGCCCGGGAGGATTGCGCGACAGACAAGTTATCGCCTGGGTTTTTAAACGTCATTACAACTCTTCAACCCTTAAAGAGCTCATTAAATACGGTTTCTTACCTGAGTCTGAATATTTGGAACTGGTTGCCGCACTTGAGGTTCTCTGGCGGATTCGATATGCACTGCATTTATTGACTAACCGCTGCGAAGACCGACTTATTTTCGATTATCAACGAGATCTTGCCCGGCAATTTGGCTTTAACACCGGGCATCAACAGTACAATCAGGATGTCGAGCAATTCATGCAATATTATTTTAAAACAGTGCTTGGACTTGAGCGCCTCAATGAAATGCTATTGCAGTTATTTAATGAGCGCTTTGTTTCTGGAGACGCCGAATATAAATCCATCCCCCTAAATGACAAATTTGTCGTCATCAACGGTTATCTTGAAGCCATTCATGACGACATTTTCGAACATCACCCATTAGCGTTACTCGAAATATTCCTGGTTCTTGAACAAAATCCATCGATTAAAGGCGTCAGGGCAACAACGATAAGACTAATACGTAAAAACCTTCATTTGATTGACGATACATTTCGACACAACAAAACCGCCAACCGTCTTTTCATAGAATCCTTTCGCCAACCACGAGGAATTACTGACCAATTAAGACGCATGAACCGCTATGGCGTATTGGCCGCCTACATCCCCTGCTTTGCCAATATTGTCGCGCGCATGCAATATGATCTGTTTCATATTTACACAGTGGACGAGCATACTCTTTTTGTTATTCGCAATTTACGCCGCTTTGCCCTGGAACTCCACTTTGAGGAACTGCCATTCTGTAACGATATATTTCTACTGATATCAAAACCCGAAGTGCTGTATCTTGCCGGATTATTCCATGACATAGCAAAAGGCAGGAACGGCGATCATTCTGTCATTGGCGAAGAATTTGCCAGACAATTCTGCGTGCAACACGATCTTTCTCCGCATGATACCAACCTGATTTGCTGGCTGGTGCGCAATCATCTGGTCATGTCGATGACGGCACAACGAAAAGACATCAGTGATCCCGATGTAATACATCAGTTTGCAATGACCGTAGGCAGTATCGAGTACTTAAATTACCTGTACCTGCTTACCGTTGCCGATATTCGCGCCACCAACCCGGAACTCTGGAACGCCTGGAAAGATGCCCTGCTAAAAGAACTCTATTCGGTCACCCATAGCGCCTTGCACAGAGGCTTGCAAAACCCTGTAGCCCTTGCAGACCGACTGATCGAAAACAAAAAAGAGGCAAAAGACGAACTGACCAAACTAGGCATATCCGAGCCGCTTATCCTCAAATCCTGGCAACATACCGGTGATGATTATTTTTTAAGGTATTCGGCTGACGAAATCGCCTGGCATACCATTGCCATAGCCTCATCAAAAGAAGATGAACTACCACTGGTTCTGTTACGCCCACAAACTCAACGGGGAAGTGCGGAAGTTTTTGTTTACACAAAAAATGAGGAAGCTATTTTTTCACTCAGCACAGCCACACTTGACCAACTGGGACTTACCATTCTTGACGCCAGAATCATGACCACGACCGATGACTACGTTCTCAATAGTTTTCTGGTGCTTGAGCAATCAGGAGAGCCGATCAATGAACTTTTCAGAGAGGTACATATTTGCACCCTGCTTCGTAACAATCTGTTGCATCACCAAGTCAAGAAACACAAAAATATTCACCGCCAATCAAGACAGGCCAAACATTTCCCCATACCCACCAGCATTCAATTTCACACAGATCCGCTCAACAGACACACCATCATTGAACTCATCACTACAGATCATGCAGGGCTTTTATCAAAAATTGGTCGCGCCTTCA
>CAIKYI010000781.1 GCA_903831545.1 uncultured Methylobacter sp.
CGTTTTACCGACAGTTATAAATAACTTTAGTCTTGATAACTGGACCAAGGCCGCGCAAGCCATTATGACGACAGATACTTTCCCTAAAGGCGTATCCAAAGTTATCGATATTGACGGTCAAACCATCACCATCAATGGAATTTCAAAAGGCGCCGGCATGATTCAGCCTAACAT
This sequence comes from uncultured Methylobacter sp., assembly GCA_903831545.1. GTDB lineage: Bacteria > Pseudomonadota > Gammaproteobacteria > Methylococcales > Methylomonadaceae > Methylobacter_A. Next base: position 175 of record CAIKYI010000781.1, read on the forward strand.
GGCGACCATGCTCGGCTTCATGGCAACCGATGCAAAAATCAGCCAAAGCTTGTTGCAGGATTGTCTGGCTTTAGCGGTTGAGCAGTCCTTTAATCGCATCACGGTTGATGGCGATACTTCTACCAATGACGCTTGCGTATTGATGGCCAGCGGTTGTTCGCTGGTTCCTGAAATTGAACAGGGCACCGAAAATTATCGTATTTTTGCGGATGCGGTGATGACTGTTTGTAAACAACTGGCGGAAGCCATTGTCAGAGATGGCGAGGGCGCAACCAAGTTGATGCGTATCGTGGTCGAACAAGCTGCATCCGGGGAGGAAGCAGTGCGTGTCGGCAAAACTATCGCTCATTCGCCGTTGGTGAAGACCGCTTTTTTTGCCAGCGATCCGAATTGGGGCCGCATACTTGCTGCGGTGGGACGTGCCGGCGTCGAAAACATGGTTTTGGAACATGTTCAGTTGTATCTGGATGACGTTTGCATCGTCAGAAACGGTGGCAGAGCCGATGATTACACCGAAGAAGCCGGACAGCAAGTGATGAATCAGGAAGAAATTACCATAACCGTCAAGTTGGGTCGTGGAATTGCGGTTCAGGAAGTCCTGACCTGCGATTTGTCGTATGACTACGTAAAAATCAATGCGGAATACAGGACTTAGAAGTAGGTGAAAGGATCAAGGTTCAAGGCGAAAGGTTTTATTGTTTCCGCGTTTTGGTTTGGGCATGCAGTTTTGGACGTTTCAGCATCTACTAAGCAATGACCACGCTCCAAGTCGCCGTAGGGGTTATAAAAAATTCCGCAGGGAAAATTCTAATTTCCCTGCGTCATGAGTCTTCCCATCAGGGCGGCTTGTGGGAGTTTCCCGGCGGAAAGATTGAAGCATCGGAAACCGCAGAGTTTGCCTTGGCGAGAGAACTGAAAGAAGAGCTCAATATTACCGTGACATCGGCAACGCCCCTGATTACAGTCAATCATCAATACCCTGATTTGGCTGTACAGCTTAAGGTTTATTTGGTTGAACAGTTTTGGGGGGAAGCTCTAGGTTGCGAGGGTCAGGACATCAAATGGGTAACGCCTGCCGAGCTTAGGCAATATAATTTTCCGGCAGCCAATCAGTCGATTATTACTGCCGCCTGCTTGCCGCCTTATTACGCGATTTTAGATGACGCTGAACCGACCTTGATACTGTCGAATTTGCAAAAAATATTGAACAGAGGCGTCAAGTTGATTCAGGCGCGCTTGAAAAAATTGCCCGAAGCCGACGTTACAAAGTTTATTGAACGCGCTTATCCTCTGTGTGAACAGCAACAGGCGGTGTTGTTAATGAATTCTGCCGTTGAGTATGCAGGAGTTGTTGATGGCCTGCATTTAACCGGCAGGCATTTAATGGCC
>CAIKYI010000782.1 GCA_903831545.1 uncultured Methylobacter sp.
TCTAAAAAGCGTTGCCGTGCATTTCTGGCATACGTAAAGGTTTCAAAAAGTTGCCGGGTATCATTGTGTTCCAGCAATCGTTGTATTTTATCTAATTCTTCTTTTAACTGCTCAATTAAAGGAATGATTTGGTTTTTATTGGCGGCACAAATATCCTGCCACATCGTCGGGTCACTGGAAGCAATTCGCGTAAAATCTTTAAAGCCACCGGCGGCATATTTAAAAATCTCACTCTGCTCATCTTTATGCCCAAGCATATCGACCAAAGCAAAAGCCAGAATATGCGGTAAATGACTGGTTGCAGCAAGTACGGCATCATGATGATTAACCTCCATCAAAGATACTAAAGCCCCCAGACCTTCCCAGAAACATTGGATTTTTTGCACCGCTTCAGGCCAGGTATGACCAAGCGGCGTGATAATCAGTCGCTTTTTAAGAAATAGCTTATCTACCGAGGCTTCCACGCCACTTTGCTCAGCCCCGGCAATGGGATGGGCGGGCACTAAATTTGCTGGCACAATTCCAAACACCCGCTCTGCCGCCAACAGAACACTGCCTTTGGTGCTGCCAACATCCGTATAAATAGTGCCATCTGACCATAACGGTTTTAGCAGTGAAAAAATACTCTCGATAGTGGCAACCGGTGTTGCAATGATCACACAGTCGGCATCTTGAACCGCCAGTGCCAGATCCAGAGTATATTCGTCAATAACACCCAAGCGCTTTGCTGTCTGGAGATTTTTTTCGTCTGAAATTCGGCCATAACCAACAATGCTATGACACAATCCTTGTTGCCTTGCGGTTCTGGCTATCGATCCACCAATCAAACCAACACCGATAATGCAAAGTCGGTTAAACATTAATTCGTGTAACCGCAAATTGTTACCCAAAACCAAGGAAAATAAATCATGCTCAGGGCGCCTGAATAACGTCAGTTAATGCCTGTAAGAAAAGCTCATTTTCAGTCATCGTGCCAATGGTAATACGTAAATGATTAGGTAAATCATAAACCCCTACCGGTCTGACAATAACCCCTTTGCGTAACAAAGCGTCATAAACCGGAAGTGCAGGTTTTTTTAAATCAACCAAGACAAAGTTACCGGCTGACGGAAGCCATTCCAGGCCCAGTTTTTTGAAGCCTTCTGTTATAAATTGCATGCCCTGCGCATTGACTGCAATCGTATCTTGTATATGCTCGCTATCAGTTAAAGCAGCTGTGGCTGCGGCTAGCGCCAACATATTATTATTAAACGGCTGACGTACCCGATTCAAAATATCTGCCAGTTGCGGACTCGATAAACCGTAACCTACACGCAAGCCGGCCAAACCATAGGCCTTTGAAAAAGTACGGGTAATTAACAGATTGGGGTATTTTTTCAACCAGGATATTGAATTTTCGGTGTTTTGATCAGCCACATATTCACAATAAGCTTCGTCAAGAACACACACACAAGTAGTTGGTAGCGCCTTAATAAATTCCTCCAACGAAGAATGGCTCAGCAAAGTACCGGTAGGATTATTCGGGTTAGCGATAAAAACCAGACGGGTTTTAGCTGTCACTCTTTGCAGCATCGCGTCCAGATCGTGACCATAGTTTAAAGCCGGCGCGACGACTGCCGTTGCACCTACAGCCAGAGTTACCAGGGGATAAACCGCAAAAGCATGCTGCGAAAAGACCACCTCATGTTCTGGCGTCAAAAACGCCCGGGCAACCAATTCCAAAATTTCATTGGAACCATTACCTAAAGTAATCTGATTAATATCGACAGCGTATTTTTTTGCCAAAGCGGATTTTAAATCAAATCCGTTACCATCAGGATACAAGGCTAAATCGGGTAAAATTTCCTGTATAGCAGCAAGCGCTTTTTTTCCTGGACCCAAGGGATTTTCATTAGACGCAAGTTTTATGATATTAGAAAGCCCCAATTCTCGCTCAAGCTCTTCAATCGGCTTTCCGGGAACATAAGGCACAAGCTTTTGCACACCTGACACGGCAAGATTGTATATATTATCGCTGTTATTCATTGATTATATTGAGACAAAAGTAGGATGAAAAACCGTTTAATTCGGTTATATGTATTTTGTTTTTCTACTCATAGAACCGCTTTAGGATAGGAACCCAAAAGCTTAAGCATGTTAACGTTTTCTTTCAGGATAGCCAAAGCCTGGGCAACATCCTGATCTTCAGCGTGACCTTCAATATCGATAAAAAAAACATAATCCCACAAACCCTGACGTGAGGGTCTGGATTCGATATGTACCATACCGATATTAAAGCGGGCAAAAGGCTCAAGTATTCTATGCAAAGCTCCAGGCTGATTGCCTGTAGAAACCACCAGCGAGGTTTTATCATTACCCGTTGAAGCCGATATTTGCTGCCCGACAATAATAAAACGGGTAGTGTTGTCGGAAGCGTCTTCGATATTTTTTTCGATGACATTCAATTGATAAATTTCAGCGGCAACAATACCCGCTATGGCAACCGCCTGGGTATTGGCAGATGCCAATCTTGCAGCCTCAGTATTACTGTTTACGGCAGTTCGTCTGGCAGTTGGTAAATGCCTGTCCAACCATTCCCTGCATTGCGCCAAAGATTGCTGATGAGAAAACACTTCTGTCACACCGTTCAGACTATTTCCCAAACCCATCAGATTTTGGTGCACCCTGATTTCAACTTCGCCGCATATGTTTAAGGGTGATGTCAAAAACCGATCCAAGGTATGGCTAATGATACCTTCGGTAGAGTTTTCAACAGGCACAACCCCAAACTGGCAACTGCCATTCTCAACCGCACTGAAAATTTCGTTGATGGTGGTCGATGGTACTGTTTTAACTGAAGAACCGAAATGTTTAACCGCCGCTTGCTGGGTAAAAGTACCCTCAGGACCTAAATAAGCCACATCGAGAGGCTTTTCCAGGGCTAAACATGCCGACATCAATTCTCTGAAAAAATGTGCTGCCGTATCACTGGATAAAGGCCCGTTATTCAACTCCTTTATCCTGCGCAAGACTAAAGACTCCCGATCCGGACGATAAAAAGTTCCTTGTTCACCCTGGGCAATCTTGGTTTTGGCAACCTCCATTGCACAGGAAGCGCGCTGATTTATCAATAGCAAAATTTGCTTATCGATAGTATCAATTTTGTCTCTTAATTCGGAAAGGGGTATGACGGAAGACATTGCTGAACCTGACTAATTATTTCGTTTATCGATTAATGGGTACGCTCAAACTCAGCCATAAATTCAACCAAGGCCAACACTCCGGCTTCCGGCATCGCATTATAGATACTGGCACGCATACCGCCGACTGAGCGATGTCCTTTTAATTCAAACAAGCCATTGGCTTCAGCCGCTGCTATAAATTGTTTATCAAGACTTTCATCTGCCAGAATAAACGGCACATTCATCCGTGAGCGTGACACTATTTCGACAGGATTTGAATATAGCGATGACTGATCAATGGCCTGATACAAAAGAGCCGCCTTAGAGATATTAGCTTGTTCGATAGCCGCAATACCTCCCTGCCCTTTTAACCATTTAAGCACCAATCCAACCAGATACCAGCTATAGGTTGCAGGTGTATTCAACATGGATTGATTATTTGCCTGCTCGGCATAATTAAAAACTGGAGGCACTGTTTTAGGCGCATGCCCGATTAAATCATCTCTGACTATCACGACAGTAACGCCAGCCGGCCCCATATTCTTTTGTGTTCCGGCATAAATCAAGCCAAACTGATTGACGTCAAATGACCGCGACAAAATATTGGATGACATATCAGAAACCAGCGGTAAACCCTGGCTATCGGGACAAGATTGAAACTCCACGCCGTGAATGGTTTCATTCGAGGTATAGTGCAGATAAGCTGCCTGATGATCAATAGTCCAGCTTGATGCTTCAGGAATCGTGGTAAATTTTGTTGCTTCCGAACTGGCACTGACAACCACATCGCAATACGTTTGCGCATCCTTAATGGCTTTATCCGACCAGGCTCCTGTGTTCAGATAACAAGCTTTGGTTTTGCCATTTAGAATATTTTGCGGTATCAAAGAAAACTGGGCCGAGGCCCCACCTTGCAAAAACAATACTTTATAGTTTTCAGGAATGACTAACAGACTACGTAAATCAGCTTCAAGTTCTTCGGCAATGATAGAAAAATGCTTGCCGCGATGACTCATTTCCATGACCGACATGCCACTATCACGCCATTCCAGCAGTTCCTGTTGCGCTTGCAGCAATACCGCTTCGGGAGCTGCAGAAGGACCTGCGCTAAAATTGTAGACTCTGGACATTATCATTCTCTTGAGTAAAAGTTTTAATATTTGCTAAGCAGTGCCGAATAACAGCCAGTTTGTTCGATTCCGTGCTCTTGAATAAAATGACTCATTTCAAAACTCCACAAACAAGAGTAAGCGGAGCATGAAAAAACTATTCTTCGCCTGGCTCTACATTGTCAGCTGAATCTTCATGATCTGAAGCTAAATCGCCGTCTAATACTGCCTCAACATCGACATCAATATCTTCATCTTCTTCACCGATCAGGCCTTCAATACGATCAACACCAATTACTTTCTCTTTCTTATCAAGTCTGATGATGGTTACGCCCTGGGTATTTCTACCCACCACAGAAATGCCATCGACTGGTGTGCGAACCAGAGTTCCGCCATCGGTAATCAACATGATTTCATCATGATCATTAACCAACACCGCACCAATAACCGCACCGTTACGAGCCGATGTCTGTATCGCTATCAAACCCTGACCGCCACGTTTATGACAGGTAAACTCTTCAAGCTTGGTACGCTTGCCGTAACCATTTTCAGTGATATTAAGAACTGTGCCTTCGGATGCAATTATCAGGGAAATGATTTTTTGCCCTTCCTGTAAACGCATACCGCGAACACCGGATGCAGTTCTGCCCATGGAACGGACATCTGCTTCATTAAAGCAGACTGCCTTACCGGTACTGCCAAATAACAACACGTTTTGCTGACCATCGGTTACCGCAACGCCAACCAGCGTATCGCCCTCTCTTAGATCAATCGCGATTTTACCGTTGGTTCGTTGACGCTCAAATTCTTTTAACGGCGTCTTTTTAACCGTACCCGCTGAGGTCGCCATAAAAATAAACTTGGTATCGGTAAATTCGCGGATCGGCAACATCGCATTGATTTTTTCGCCCTGCTCCAACGGCAGCAAATTAACAAAAGGTTTACCTCGGGCCGCCCGACTGGCAACCGGTAATTGATAAACTTTAAGCCAATAAACCTTACCCAGGGAGGAGAAGCATAAAATAATATCGTGAGTATTGGCAACGATCAGCTTGTCTACATAATCAAGTTCCTTGGTAGCCGTAGCTGATTTACCACGACCGCCGCGACGCTGCGCTTTGTAATCAGTCAATGGCTGAGACTTGACATAACCTTCATGCGACATGGTCACCACCATATCTTCTTCGGTGATCAGGTCTTCATCGGATAAATCCGAATGATTTTGTAGAATTTCCGTACGCCGTTCGTCCGAATACTGCTCCTTGATAGCCACCAACTCTTCCCTGATAATTTCCATCAGCCGGATATCGCTTCCCAGAATAAACAGATACTCATCAATTTGTTCCAGAAGCTGCTTGTATTCATTAACTATCTTGTCCTGCTCCAAGCCGGTCAGACGATGCAGTCGTAACTCAAGGATAGCCTGAGCCTGGGTTTCGGATAAACGATAAATGCCGGCATGAATGCCAAATTCAAGCGCCAGATCATCCGGCCTGGATCGATCCGCGTCGGCACGATCCAACAGCGCTGCAACCAGGCCTGCATCCCAGTCCTTTTCCAACAATCCCACTTTAGCTTCGGCAGGTGTGGCAGCCGCTTTAATCAACGCAATCATTTCGTCGATATTGGCTAGAGCAACGGCAAGCCCTTCTAAGATATGCGCTCTTTCCCTGGCTTTGCGAAGATTATAAATGGTTCGGCGGGTAACAATTTCACGTCTGTGATTAATAAAGGCGCTTATTATCTCTCGGAGATTCATGCAATGCGGACGCCCGTCAAGCAAGGCAACCATATTGATGCCGAACACCGTCTGAAATTGCGTTTGCTTGTACAGATTATTTAGCACCACCTCGGGCATTTCACCACGACGCAGTTCAATGACCATGCGCATGCCGTCTTTATCCGACTCATCACGTAAACCGGAGATGCCTTCAAGCTTGCCTTCTTTAACCAGTTCGGCAATTTTCTCAAGCAACCGTGCTTTGTTGACTTGATAAGGCAGTTCAGTGGTAATAATCGCTTGACGAATACTATCACCAATATCTTCAAAATGACAGCGGGCACGCAAATAAATCTTGCCCCGACCCGTGGTATAAGCGTTATAAATACCGGAGGCGCCATTGATTATGGCGGCTGTTGGAAAATCAGGCCCCGGAATATGGGCCATCAGATCATGCACAGTGAGGTCTGGCTGATCAATCATGGCCAGACAGGCGCTAATCACTTCAGTCAAATTATGCGGTGGAATATTGGTGGCCATGCCCACCGCAATACCCGAGGAACCGTTTATAAGTAAGGTCGGCACACGTGTCGGCAATACTTTGGGTTCAGACTCGGACTCATCATAGTTAGGTGCAAAATCGACAGTTTCCTTGTCCA
>CAIKYI010000783.1 GCA_903831545.1 uncultured Methylobacter sp.
TCTATTATTTATTAAAAATATAATTTATGGACAAAATAATATCCATTAATGATTGGCTACCGTATGACGCTAAGAGCGAACTGGCTAAAGCCGCCAAAAATGCTCGCTTAAAAAGAGGCTGGAAGCGAGATACGCTTAGTCAAAAGACAGGTATACCCGTATCGACTTTAAAGCGTTATGAAACGACAGGTGAAATCTCTTTGGACCAGTTTTTGAGATTAACGTTTGTGTTGGGAGATTTGGATAAATTGAAAAGCGTATTCGATAGTGAAGAACAGGTATTCGTTTCGCTGGATGAGATGTTGAAGGTAAAACCGGAAGTTAAGCGCAAACGAGGAACCTTATGATAAATATTTTTCTCAACATTGAAGATCAAAAACTTCCAGTGGGTCGTTTATTAAGAAAAGACCAACATAATTATTTTCAATACACGCCAGAGTTTATTGCTTCGGGGATGCAAATCTCTCCTTTTTATTTGCCCTTAAATAACCAGGTAAACAAAGCGCCGGATGCTCCTTTTAGTGGACTACACGGCGTATTTGCCGACTCGCTTCCTGACGGTTGGGGGCTTTTACTGATGGATCGTTTTTTACGACAAAAAGGGATTAATGTAAGAGATATAACGCTGTTAGACAGGTTGTTATACATTGGTGTAAGGGCATGGGAGCACTGACTTATGAGCCTGATCATTCCGAACCATCATCCTATAATAGCTTGGATTTGAGCGCGCTAAGCCATGAAGCGGCCGAAGTCTACGCAGGGAAACAAGAGGATATTTTGCCGGAATTAATAAGGGCAGGTGGCTCGCCAGGTGGTGCCAGACCAAAAGTTGTTGTTGGTATAAAAGATGACCAAATTGTATCTGGTGAACGCGAGTTGCCTGAAGGTTATCAGGCCTGGATTATCAAATTTCACGCGACTAACGATAACGAAGGACTGATTGAAGAAGCGTATGCCCGAATGCTCAGGCTAGCGGGTATTAATATGCCAGAGACGCAGTTGCTGACAGCTAATGGCAAACAGTATTTCGCGGTAAAACGATTTGATCGGATCAATAACCAGCGCTTCCATGTGCATAGCCTTGCGGGGTTAAGCCATGCCAATTTTAGAATGCCTGATTTTGACTATGAAAAATTATTACGTTTGACATCGATTTTAACCAGAAATCAGGACGATGCGAAACAGGTGTATCGGCAGATGGTCTTTAATATTCTTGCTAATAATCAGGATGATCACACCAAGAATTTTTCCTTTGTCATGGATGGCAAGGGTCTTTGGCGAGTGTCGCCTGCTTACGACATAACGTTTACAAAGTGTCATGGAGGGGAGCAAAGTATGGCGGTGGCGGGTTATGGCAAGAATATTCCGGCGCATGTATTTGTTAAATTGGGTGAATTGTGTGGAATCGATGCATCGGGTGTTGGACAGATATTTACTGAAATATTCGAGGCGCTGTCGCAATGGCTGTCATTAGCCCATGAATTGGGGGTTGATGGTCAACAGCGAAACAAAATTCAACAAAATTTAGATGCTTTGGCTAAGCAATATCGCTACATGGGAAGCTAATTAAACGCCATGAAAATTCATATACTCTCTGATTTGCATAATGAATTTGAGCTATTTACACCATCACAGGTAGCAAGTGAAGCGGATGTTGTTGTGCTTGCAGGCGATATTCATGTAAAGGGCAGGGGAGTTGAAGCTTGCCATTAAAGTAAA
>CAIKYI010000784.1 GCA_903831545.1 uncultured Methylobacter sp.
GGCGATTTTCGCACGGGTTAATGCATTAAATAAGGTCGATTTTCCAACGTTGGGTAAGCCAACGATTCCACAATACAGCGCCATAGAGTTCTCTGAGGTTTAAATAAAGTAAGTCCAGCATGGCTTACAATTAAGTGTAATCAAGCTGAAACAAAGCGTGGATTATACTAGCTATGGCTTTAAGGAATAAAAAAACATTAAGAATGAGGGAGAGGCTAAGGTTTTATTAGCTTTTAATCGTTCTCTTCAGCAGCACCAGCACCAGATGGAGTGGGTGGGTGGCATGTCAAAATGGTGTTCAACAAATACGATTTAACGTATTGTTGGCCATTCCAGCATTATCGGTTCCATCTGTGTCAATCTGTAGCTGAATAGTGACAAAAATTGTAAAATAACCCAACTAATGTGTTGCTTAAACTTTATGAAAAATTTTTGATGCTAAAACAAACACCAATTTATAATCTTCATCTTGAGTTAGGCGCCAAAATGGTGCCTTTTGCCGGCTACTTTATGCCCGTTCAATACGGCAAAGGTACCTTACATGAACATCATCACTGTCGCAGTCATATCGGTTTTTTCGATATATCTCATATGGGCTTGTGTATGATTCGTGGCGATATGGCTGTTCAGGAACTTGGAAAGTTGATACCCAGTGACATCAGTGAACTTAAAGTCGGCGACTTGAAATATACGGTTCTAACCAATGCCGATGGCGGGATTATTGATGACATTATTATTACCCGCATGGAGTCGGGCTTAATGCTTGTTGTTAATGCGGCCTGTAAAGCTAAGGACTTTGACTATTTAGCCGGCCAGTTAGGGTGTGAATGCTTCTTTAATGAACTGACCGAACAGGCCTTGTTTGCCTTGCAAGGGCCTGGTGCCGAAAGTGTTATGCAAAAGTTCTCTACGCAAGCGGCCAGGCTTTCGTTTATGACCGCCTGTGGAACCGAAATTAATGGCATAAAATGTAATATTAGTCGGAGTGGCTATACCGGTGAAGATGGTTTTGAAATCATGGTTGATCGTGTTTATGCAGAACAGCTTGCCCGACTGTTACTTGCCGAAGATAATGTTGAACCTATCGGTTTGGCAGCCCGGGATACCTTGCGTCTGGAAGCGGGTCTGTCTTTGTACGGCCATGAAATCAATGAATCGATTACACCGGTTGAAGCAGGACTGCAATGGCTACTTGCAAAGGGTCTTAACCAGTATCCCGGAGCCGATAAAATCCTTGCCCAGAAAAAACATGGTTCAGAAAAAATTCGCGTAGGTTTGTTTACCAATAGCAAAATCCCTATACGTGAAGGCAGTGTGATTTTCAGTGGCCAAGATGCGGCGGTTGGTTACGTCACCAGCGGCAGTTTTTCACCCAGTTTGCAACGTCCCATTGCCATGGCTCTGATTGATCCTTTTACCATTGATACTGGGGTTCAGCTTTACGCCAAGGTTCGTAACAATAGAATTGAGGTTGCTGTAACTCCGTTGCCTTTTGTCGCTCATCACTATCAACGATAATATCATGACTTCACTTCGTCCTGACTTGGCTCAACTGGAAATGCGCGGTAATTTTATCAACCGCCATATCGGCCCGAATTTGCAGCAAACCGAAGACATGCTGACTGAGTTGGGAATAAACGAATTGGAAGATATTATTGAATTGGCCATCCCGGCTGATATTCTTAATCATGAACCTTTAAAACTGACCGAAACCATCAGTGAACGGGCGGTGATCAAGCATCTACGCAAAATGCGCGAACGCAATAAAGTCTTCACCTCAATGATCGGCATGGGCTATTACGACACCATTATGCCGGCGGTGATCAAGCGTAATGTGTTGGAAAATCCGGCCTGGTACACGGCATACACGCCGTATCAGGCTGAAGTCAGTCAAGGTCGGCTGGAAGCGTTGTTAACTTTTCAGCAAGTTATTATCGATTTAACCGGCATGGAACTTGCCAACGCTTCGTTGCTTGATGAAGCTACGGCAGCCGCCGAAGCCATGACCATGTCGCGGCGTTTGTCCAGGAGTCTGGCCAACAGTATTTTTGTGGATCAGGACTGTCATCCACAAACCATCGCCGTGATTAAAACCCGCGCTCATTCCCTGGGTTATGAAGTTATTGTTGCCGATCCTTATCATGATTTGGCTAAGCATGATTTTTTTGCGTTGCTGCTGCAATATCCCGGTTGTAAAGGTCAAGTCAACGATCTGACCGAGGTCACCGCAATCGCTCAGGCCAAACAAGCTTTAGTTACGGTGGCGGCTGATTTGTTGGCGTTGGTGTTACTTAAACCGCCTGCAGAATTCGGTGTTGATATTGTCGTAGGGAATTCTCAACGTTTTGGTGTGCCGATGGGTTATGGCGGTCCACATGCCGCGTATTTTGCAACCAAGGATGACTACAAACGCTCGGTTCCAGGCCGGATTATCGGGGTTTCCAAAGATAGCCATGGACAACCGGCCTTGCGCATGGCGCTGCAAACCCGGGAGCAACATATCCGCCGGGACAAAGCCACGAGCAATATCTGCACTGCCGAAGTGTTGCTCGCGGTTATTGCCGGTTTTTATGCGGTCTATCATGGCGCTGAAGGTTTACGTCTGATTGCAGGCCGCATTCATCGTTACACGCAGATTCTGGCGGCCGGACTTAAGCAACTTGGTCATACAGTTTTAAGTGACTGTTATTTCGACACGCTTTGTATCAGTACTCCGAATCGGGCCAAGTATTACACAGCCAAAGCAGCAGAACTTAATATCAATTTGCGCATTATTGACGCGGATCATATCGGTTTGTCGCTGGACGAAACCACAACGCGCAAAAACTTGAGGGATGTGTGGCAGGTTTTTGCTTCTCCGGTAGCCGATCTTCCGGATATTAATGCTTTGGATGCCGCTGTTGGGGAATGCCTTCCACAAGCTTTATTGCGCAATGATCTGATTCTGCAACATCCGGTCTTTGAACGCTATCATTCGGAAACCGAAATGATGCGCTACATGCGCAGACTGGCCAGACGCGATATTGCCCTGGATCGCTCGATGATACCGCTGGGTTCTTGCACCATGAAGCTGAATGCGGCGACAGAAATGCAGACTATTTCGTATCATGAGTTTAATGCGATGCATCCGTTCGCGCCGGTGTATCAAACCCACGGCTACCAACAAATGTTTGCCGAGCTGGAGGATATGCTTTGCGACCTGACCGGCTTTGACGCTTTTTCGCTGCAACCTAATGCCGGTTCCCAGGGCGAATACACCGGTTTGCTGGTCATCCGTAAATATCATGAAGTCCGGGGGGAGAGGCAGCGCACTGTCTGTCTGATACCGGCTTCCGCGCACGGCACCAATCCGGCCAGTGCCAGCATGGCGGGTCTTACTGTTGTGGTGGTGGCTTGTGATGAAAACGGTAACGTCAGTCTGGAGGATTTGCGATTAAAAGTGGCTGACTATAAAGACACTTTGGCCGCGTTAATGATTACTTATCCCTCTACGCATGGTGTCTTTGAACAGGCTTTCAGAGAAATTTGCGACCTGATTCATCAGCATGGCGGCCAGGTTTATCTGGATGGCGCCAATTTTAATGCGCTGGTCGGTTTAAGTCGTCCCGGAAAAATTGGTGCAGATGTCGCGCATCTTAATCTGCATAAAACCTTCTGCATACCTCATGGCGGTGGCGGTCCAGGCGTCGGTCCGATTGGTGTGGTCAAACATCTGGCGGCATTTCTAC
>CAIKYI010000785.1 GCA_903831545.1 uncultured Methylobacter sp.
GCATGTGGGTTCCGCCTTCGTCCAGACCTAACAGGTTGGGGCGGGGGCCAATCAGTGACACGAGCGACATGACCAATTCTTCACGAATCGGGTCAATCGCCGGATTGGTAACTTGGGCAAAGCCTTGCTTGAAATAATCGTACAACAAACGGGAGCGTTCGGATAACACAGCCAATGCTGCATCAATACCCATTGAACTGATCGGTTCCTGACCTGTTTGGGCGATGGGTTTCAGGATGAATTCAATATCTTCCCGGGTATAACCAAAGGCTTGTTGTTTGTCTAAAAGGGTGCGGGCATCCGGTGCCATTGCAGAATTTTCGGGCGGCAAATCGGCAAGCAGAATTTGGGTTTTAGTTAGCCACTCCGCATAAGGCAGGCTGTCCGCCAAATTTGATTTTAATTCTGCATCGTCAATGATGCGACCTTGTTCAGTGTCGATTAACAGCATTTTGCCAGGCTGCAAACGCCATTTTTTGATAATCTTGTGTTGCGGAACTTCCAGTACGCCCATTTCAGAGGCCATAATGACGAAATCGTCATCGGTGACCAGATAACGTGCAGGACGCAAGCCATTACGATCAAGGGTTGCCCCGATTTGGCGACCATCGGTAAAGGCAATTGCCGCTGGGCCATCCCAAGGTTCCATTAATGCAGCGTTATATTCATAAAACGCACGCAATTTTTCATTCATTAATACGTTACCGGCCCAGGCTTCGGGGATCAGTAACATCATCGCGTGAGCGAGAGAATAGCCGCCAGCGACCAGTAATTCAACGGCGTTGTCAAAACATGCCAGTCAGATTGCTGTTCGGCGATTAAAGGCCACAGTTTGTGGATGTCATTGCCCAATACTTTTGATGCTATGGAATGGCGACGTGCAGCCATGCCGTTAACATTGCGTCTTAAGGTGTTGATTTCGCCATTATGGGCAATAAGGCGGAACGGGTGGGCCAAATCCCCGGTAGGGAAGGTCTTGGTAGAAAAACGCTGATGAACTAGAGCCAGTGCGCTTTCCATGAGTTCATCGCTCAAGTCGGCATAAAATGCGCCGACCTGGTCAGCCAGAAGCATGCCTTTGTAAACCAGTGTGCGTGACGATAAAGAGGGGATATAAAAAGAATGACCGTGATCCAGCTTTAAATCCCGAACTGCATTTTCTACTTGTTTGCGAATAACAAACAGTTTTCGTTCGAAAGCGTCCTGGTTGGGACACGAAGCGCCGCGACCAATAAAAATTTGCCGTATAAAGGGTTCAACTGCCTTGACTGATACGCCCAGGGTTTGATTGTCGACAGGCACGTCACGCCAACCCAGAAAAACAGCCTGTTCACGCTCTATGATGTCAATTAAGAGTTTTTCGCAACTTGCCCGGTTGCCTGCGTCGCGCGGCAAAAAAACCATTCCGGCGGAATAATCGCCAGTCGGTGGAAGTGAGATGCTTAATTTGTCGCACTCTGCCCGTAAAAATGTATCAGGCATTTGAATCAGTATGCCCGCGCCGTCACCTGCATAGATGTCTGCGCCGACCGCGCCACGATGGGTCAGGTTTTTAAGTAGATCTAAACCCTGACGTACTATTTCATGGCTTTTTTGACCCTTGATATGAACGATAAAACCCACGCCGCATGCGTCATGTTCATTGCGTGGATCATATAAACCTTGTCTGGTCGGTAGCGTACTTTGACTCATTGTCACCTCTAAAAAATATTAAAAAAGGACTGTTATACTTCAATTTAATAGCCCTCGTTCTGCTCCTGATCAGTCACTTGCGTAAGGCGCGGCGGCACGGCAAAACCATTTGATTATACATAGTATTATCAGAATTGTCACGCTGTGTTTTGTCATTTTTGCAAGCTTTAAATGCATAGGTATCTACACAACTCGTCATCCTGGCATGGATTCACGACAGGCTATCCTGCCTGTCGCCCTGCGGGTTAATGCAAATCTGTTCCTGACAGATTTGTGCCGGGATCCAGATGCCATGGATGGCAAACCTTAGTATTTACATTCCTTTTGGTCGTCATAAATACACATTTAGTCGTGTTTTTACATCCATGTAATCTGGATTCGCTACGCGCTCTAACGGGTCCGGCAATCCCTCGCCTCGCTCTCCCTGCCGGAATGACGTCGATTTTTACTTGTGTAGATATCTATGCTTTAAATGGGTACCTCATACTATGAACTTTCAAAATATCAGAAAACCGGGTTTGACTATAAATCATGGACGTCATAACAGCAATCAGTATTGTGCAGCTTGGCTACAGAGTTGATTTTCATGTGATTTTGAAAGGTACTATCTTATGGTTTTTATGGCAATGGATTTTGTACGCAGGTTGATTCGCTCAAGCTGTTGTACAATAAGCGTAAGTGAATTCGCGTTTATATTTGGTTAATTATGAAAGAAAATTTTGATGTCGTCATTGTAGGTGGAGGAATGGTTGGTGCTGCTGTTGCCTGCAGTCTGGGCGGGAGCTCTTTGAAAGTGGCGATAATAGAAAGTATGCTTCCGGAGCCTTTTGCAGTCAATCAAGCTCATGATTTAAGGGTCTCTGCGCTTAGCATTGCTTCTAAAAACATACTTGAAACCGTAGGGGCCTGGACTGGTGTGACTAATCGCCGGTTTTGCCCTTTTCGCAGAATGCGTGTTTGGGAGACGGCAGGTGATACTGAGTTTTGTAGTGATGACCTTAATTTGCCCGAGTTAGGCTATATCGTTGAAAATCGGGTAACGCAACTTGCATTATTGGATCGTTTACAGGCTTTTGATAATGTAGAGCTGATGTGTCCAGCCACCATCAATAAAATACACTATTTGGTAGATCATCCCTCTGAAATAGAGTTGGGTGATGGTCGGGTTCTGACTGCAAAGGTTTTGGTTGCAGCCGACGGCGGCCAATCGAGAGTCAGGCAAACAGTGGGTTTGGGCGTAACAAGCTGGGATTATCAGCAACATGCGCTGGTTATTTATATCGAAACAGATTACGGTCAGCAGGATATAACCTGGCAACGCTTTGTACCCAGCGGACCGCAGGCGTTTTTACCGTTAACCGGTAACTTTGGGTCTATAGTCTGGTATAACTCGCCCGACGAAGTGCGTCGACTTAAGGCCTTGCCCAATGAAGTGTTGCTGCGCGAAATGGTGGCAACTTTTCCTGATTGCCTGGGTAAGGTCAAAGCTGTTTTAGGCACCGCGAGTTTTCCGTTAAAACGTCAGCATGCGCAAAGTTATGCAAAACCCGGCGTAGTATTGGTTGGCGATGCGGCGCACATGATCAATCCGTTAGCAGGGCAGGGTGTTAATATCGGTTTGCTCGATGCTGCGGCCTTGGGTGAAGTATTAATCGATGCAAGTAAGCAAGATGTTGATTTGGGAGATATTTCAGTATTAAGGCGCTATGAAAAAATGCGACGTAATGAAAATTTAAAAATGATGACCGTTATGGATGTTTTTTACCGGGTGTTTAGCACTCAGTTGTTGCCGGTCAAATTTTTACGAAACCTTGGACTGGGTTTGGCTGAGCGTGTTTTACCTGCCAAAAATAAAGTAATGCGAAATGCGATGGGTTTGGAAGGTAACTTACCCCGACTGGCAAAGGGTGAGAAGATCATTTAGTAAGTTAAGTAGCTCATAAAAGAGTTTACCTTAACAATTACTGTCATTAAGTTAAGGCGCAAGAAAAAACACTTTATAGGACGACAGTGAAGCGCATCTTTCGCGAGGGAGCGATGCGCTTCACTGTGGTTTAGCGCCTATGGGGGTACCATGCTTACTTAATGGCCGTGACTTCAATCTATAAATGGATACTAATGTAGATATTTATAACTCGGGAATAACAACGCAGGCCGCGTTATTGTTGTGGGTTTTTTATCTGCTTAAGTGTTTGCTTGATACGGACAACTTCATCGGGTGGCATACGGCTAATATGTTGCTTAACGAGTCCGGGCATATCTTTTATTTTAGTGTTGGCTAGCTCGGACAATTCCTGCGGGCTTAGTTGATCTAATTGTTGCTGGATCATGTTTGCTATTTGGCTTCTCTGGCCAGCTTTCATGGATGGCTGAAATTTTTGTATGAGTCCGTCAATTTGTTGTGGGGTTATTTGCGCTTTAATAGCCTGTACTGCCAGTTCGTCAGATGCCCGTGAGTTGGTAGTAAAGACTGCCATTAATGAAAGAGTGAGTATTATTTTGTTTTTGTTGGTCATAATTAAATATTCCATTGAAATCACGTTGGCTGTCGGGTGTAAGGCAGTTAAATAATAACATTATTGTCGAGTAAACTTTAGATCTCCCCTCGATTCTTCTTTAGTCAATCGATTGTTTGCTATGCAGCCTTTTTTGCACGTTGCTCTTCAATAAAATGGCGCATTTATCATATTCAGCGCAAATGACTGTATGAAATATGGCGGGTTATGACTGTTGTACTTTTGCAAATCAATGGTAACCTTATTAAAATTAAGGTTAGTGAGTGGTTATAACTGTCGGTAATAGCGGTTTGTCTTATATAGTGGCCTTATTGATTAAGTTATATGACTTGCTGTATAAGGAACTATCTGTTTTATCTCACGCTCTTATGGGGTAAAGCCATAATTTTTTGTTGAATTTTCCCCTTTCCACCTTTATCAGGATTAATACAAGCGTTAAATGAGCGGGTACAAAACAAATAAAACCGGAAGCTTAAAAAGAAGTCAGCGCATCGGTATACTCTTTGGATTGCTAACGCTGGCCTTAGGCTTGGGATTAACTTATTTTGTCCAGCAAGTAACCATAAATATTGAACATCAGCGTTTACAGCAGATCTTTGATGACAAGAGTCATGACTTCAAGCTGCGGATAGACCATCGCCTGGCTTCCTACCAGCAAGTTCTGGAAAGTGTTACTGCTCTGTTTAACGCCTCGGACAATGTCAGTCGTGAGGAATTTAAAACCTATGTGTCCAAATTGCGCCTGACACATTACTATCCGGGTATCCAAGCTATTGGCTTTAACAAGGTTATCCATGCTCAAGAAAAAATCAGTCATATCAACGCTATAAAAAATGAAGGTTTCCCCCTCTATAATATCCATCCGGAGGGTGAACGTGACATTTATGTTCCTGCAACTTATGTAGAACCCTTTAACGGCTCTAATTTGCGTACATTTGGCTTTGATATGTTTTTTGAAGCCGAGCGGCGTAAAGCCATGGAAATAGCTCGTGATACGGGGCTTGTCACCATTTCCGGCAAGATCAAATTACTTCAGGAAACAAGCTCGCAAATTCAGGCGGGTGCGTTGCTTTTTTTTCCAGTGTATGCCAACGGCAAAGCTCATGAAACGATGACTGAGCGGCGTGTCAATATTTTAGGCTGGGTTTATGCGGCTTTTCGCATGGATGACTTGATGTTTGGTATTGTAGGTGCGCGTGACCAGGAAATTGATTTTGAGATTTTTGATGATGAACAAATCATCCTGGAAACCTTAATGTATGACAGTGATTATAGTCTGCCGCTGTCATTATTACTGGTTAAGCCTCCTTTATACCAAGCCCTTCAAACTATTAAAATCAACGACCATAGCTGGGCTCTTAAAAGCAATTCCCTGCCTGTTTTTGACGCGCAATTTGATTCGAATCGGATTCTTATGGTCAGAGTATTCGGGACTATAGTCAGTGTATTGATGTCGCTGGTAATATGGCAATTGGTCGCCGGGCGTAATCGGGCAATTGATGTTTCAAAGACTTCGGCTTTGGCTTTAGTGGAGAGCGAAAAGCAGAAAAAAAAGGTTTTAACTGAATTACAGCATCAGAAATATGCCTTGGACCAGCATGCCATTGTTGCCATTACTGATGTTAATGGCACCATCACTTATGCCAATGACTATTTCTGCGAAAGTAGCGGATATGAACAGTCAGAGATATTGGGTCAAAATCATCGTTTTTTAAATTCAGGAACGCATCCGCGAGAATTTTTTAGCGGCATGTTTGATTGTCTGACGGCGGGCAAAGTCTGGCGAGGCGAAATTTGTAACCGCTCCAAAATTGGCAAGCTGTACTGGATAAAGACCACAATTACACCACTGTTGACCGATAACGGAAAGCCGCTCGAATACATTGCAATAGGCACCAATATCACCGAACCCAAGTTGACTGCCGAACAGCTCAGGTTAAGTGATATCGGTCTGAATTCAATCTCACAAGGGGTGCTCATCGCCGACTCCAATCGCTGTATTCAATGGACCAATCTCGCTTTTGAGCACATAACCGGCTATAGCTTGCAGGACATCGTGGGTAAAAACTGCCGGTTTCTCCAGGGGGCTGATACTGACCCTGCAACAATGGCGGTTATGCGAGAGTCGCTAAATAATGTCACAGAGTTTAACGCTGAAATTATTAACTATCGTAAAGACGGCTCTCCTTTCTGGAACGAACTGACCATTTCTCCCCTCTTTGACGATCAAGGGCAACTCACTCACTATATTGGCATTGCACGGGATATAACCTCCCGTAAAGCCATTGAGATACAACTACTCGAAAGTGAGTCGCGCTTGCGAAATATTTTAAATAATAGCCCTATCGCAGTTTGCATCAGCCTGAAAATGGAACGTGAAGTCGTGTTTTATAACCAGAGTTATCTGGATTTGATTGGCGGTATTAAGTTGTTGGACATCAATCCCGATCAATTTTATGTCAACATCGAAGATTACCAGGGAATTGTTGACGAACTGGCGCAGGGCCATAGTGTCTTAAATCAAAAGCTTGAATTAAGTCAACCGGAGGATGATTCTTCATTTTGGGTGCTGGCATCCTTTATGTCGATCCAATATCAGAACAAGGATGCCGTGCTGGCGTGGTTTTATGACATAACCATGGAACATGAAGCAGCTCTGGTGTTGCTTCATGCCAAAGAGTTGGCTGAAGAAACAACCCGTTTGAAATCCGATTTTCTAGCCAACATGAGTCATGAAATTCGTACACCTATGAATGGCGTGTTGGGCATGCTGGATTTATTATGCGAGACGGAACTGACGGCGACTCAACTGAGTTGGGTAAGAACAGCACATGGCTCGGCGGAAGCTTTGCTTGATGTGGTCAATGATATTTTGGATTTGTCCCAACTGGAAGCCATTCATCTGGTTATGGAGTCGATTAGTTTTAATCTGGTTGATCTGGTTGATGAGGTCTGTGCTTTACTGGCTGTTCGCGCTCATCAAAAGGGGTTGGAATTAAACTGTTATTTGCCGAACAGTGTCCATTCAAATTGGCAAGGTGATCCGATGCGCATCCGGCAAGTATTAACCAACTTAATCGGCAATGCGATTAAATTTACTGATTTGGGCGAGATTTCGGTAACAGTGCTTCCAAAAAAGAACAACAATAATGAACTTCGTTTTGAAGTTCGGGATACAGGAATAGGTATTTCTAAAGAAAACATGTCGCGCTTGTTTAAGTCTTTTTCTCAAGCAGAAAGTACCACCTTGCAAAAGTTTGGCGGTACCGGTCTGGGATTGTTTATCAGTAAAAAAATAGTTGAAATGATGGGCGGCAAGATTGGTGCTGACAGTGTTCCGGGGCGGGGTTCCTGCTTTTGGTTTACTTTGCCGCTGACACAAATTAAACAAAGTCAGACAGTTAAGCAGTCTTTTGATTTTTCGGGTAAGCGCGCGCTGGTTGTGGTCGGTAACACCACAAATCGTAATGCTTTGGTCAATTATCTAAATAGGTGGGGGTTAGATGTTCACGAGGTCGACAATGGCGCGGCGGCACTGATAGAATTAAAGCGGTCGGCAAGTTCGGGATTTTATTTCTATGATTTAATCGTGCTGGATAGGGAAATGCCGGTTATGAATGGTTTAAGGCTCTCGAAAAGGCTGGCTAAAATACCCGATTTGGCCAAAATACCCATTATTTTATTATCCTGCAATAGTCATCTGGATCTTAGCAACTATCAAGATACTGGCATAGTGGTGCGCTTGTTAAAACCGGTACGGCAAACACAACTTCTTGATGCAATAAGCAATGCCCTAAACTATGATAGACCGGCAATGCCAGTAACTGCCGGCATGGAAATGGATTTGCCAAATTACCAGGATAAAAAAGTACTGGTTATTGAGGATAACCCCGTCAACCAAAAAGTTATTCTTGCCAAACTGGGCAGGTTTAATATCGTTCCTGACCTGGCTGAAAATGGCCAGCTTGCCCTGACCATATTGGAGCAAGGCAGTTATGATTTGATTTTTATGGATTGTATAATGCCGGTTATGGATGGTTATAGCACTACCCGTCAACTTCGTTTACTTGAAGCCCGGCGGGGATTGCCCCATCAACCAGTGATTGCGTTAACTGCCAACGCCCTGGAGGGCGAAAGTGAAAAATGTTTAGCCGCCGGGATGGATGGCTATTTAACCAAACCCGTTATTACTGAACAATTAACTGATGTCCTGGCCTGTTATTTAGCAAAGCAGTCCTTTGGTACGGACTCTGCAATTGTCAGCCAAACCTTTATTCCGCCAGTTTGGGATGAGGCCGCCACACTTGAACATCTGGATAATGACAGTGCCATGCTTGGCGAAATGATTGTCTTGTTTTTAATTGAGATACCAAAACAAATTAGTACCTTAACCTCACTGCAAACGGAAATTAACCTGCCGGAACTGGCCAGGGTCGCTCACTTGATAAAAGGGACGGTTGGTTATTTTTATGCCGCGACGGCAAAGGAATGCGCTCTTATACTCGAGCAGGCTGCGCTAAGCGGCCAGGTGGCTGATCTTCAGAGTATGACCGAAGTCTTAATAAATGCGATGACAGAATTAACCAAGGCATTGCAATTAAAGTTGGATTTATTAAATCAGGCGAACTCTTAAGGAATGTGCACGAAAATAGTTGAGCGTCTGTAGGGGCGAATTCATTCGTCTTGGGAGGATTTATCCGGCCCTGCATGATTTTTAAATCAAAGTTGCTTAATTTAATTCATGCTCATTACTTAGCATTAAAGATAATTAATGGTTAATGGCTTTAGGTAATTCGGGATGTTATTTCATGATGATTTTTGTTGGGCATGGGGTCTATGAGGCAAGTGCAGTGAGTGTTTTTGATGGTGAGCAACATTAAAAGGCATAGAGTTAAATAAAATGAAGCATGAATTGCCGGACGGACAACTCTCACTCTCTGAAAAACCAGTAGATGCCTGTAGCATTATTGGCCCCTTGTCGGGCACTCGTATTTTACTGGTTGAAGATAATGAGTTTAATCAGCTTGTTGTTACCAAGTTTCTTGAGAAGGCTGGCATGCGGGTGAGTCTTGCCAAGCATGGTATTGAAGCCCTGCAGAGATTGCAGCAAGCACCTTTCGATGCGGTTCTGATGGATTTGCAAATGCCTGAAATGGACGGTTTTGAAGTGACAAGGCAGATTCGCGAGCTTTCTGGTTGTCAGGATTTACCTATTATCGCCATGACGGCAGCTGACCAGCCAGGTGATCGAAAAAACTGTCTTGAAACAGGCATGAACGATTATATTGCCAAACCCATCAAGGCACCGGCGCTTTTTGATATCTTGTTGCGCTGGATTAAACCGCTTGCGCCACAGTCCGGCAGCGTTTCTGCTTGTACGTTAAAGCCAGAGTCCTGGTCTGCGTTAGCTGAAAGTTTCCCGGGCTTTGACGTGGGCAATATTATGTTTATGCTCCAGGGCGATCAGCAGCAATGGCTGTACATGGTCACAGGCTTTGCCGGGAAGTTTAGCGATGAAGCATCTGCAATCGCTGCAGAACTGGGCTCGGGAGCGTTGGTTGCTGCCGAAAAGCGGTTACACAGGCTTAAAGGTGCAGCTGGAACTTTAGGTGCCAAAGCCTTGCATCAAGCCAGTGCCAAACTTGATCTTGAGTTGTTGAATGGCTCTTTTACTGAAGCGACGCTCGTTAATTTTGTTGAGACTTTTGATAACACGATGAAAACCATAGCGACTATGCCGAGTGCTCAATCTGTTTTTCCAGCTCCGGTTGCTTCGGGTAAAAATCGGGCAGATCTTTTTACTGAATTAAACGAGCTGCTTGATAAAAATAAAATCATTAGTGACGCCTTGCTGGCTCAGCTTAAATTGCATTTGACCAAGGAGCTACAGGGATACTATGACCTGCTGGCCAGCCACATTCTTGATACGGATTATCCCAAGGCCCGCTGTGTTTTACATGCACTTATGGAAATATCAGATGAACAACATTGAAATAGATTCGCTTGAAGAGCAACCCATTATCCTGATTGTGGATGATACGCGGGCTAATCTGCAGGCGCTGGCGTCGTTATTAAGTGATTATTACCAGATTCAAGTGGCCGGCAATGGTCCTATGGCACTCGAAATTGCCCGGACTTCGCCACAGCCCGACCTTATTTTGCTTGATGTTAACATGCCGGAGATGGACGGTTACGAAGTTTGCCGTCGCTTGAACGAGAATGCGCTTACTTCTTCTATTCCCGTAATATTTATTACCGCAGTTTCCGATATTAAGTCTGAAACCTATGGTTTGCAATTGGGCGCAGTCGATTACATCATTAAGCCCATCAATCCAGCCATAACCTTGTTACGGATACGTAACCACATACTGTTCAAGCAGTCGGCGACCAAGCTGCGTCTGGCATCAAGTGTTTTTGACAACACTTCGGAATGCATCATGATTACCGATCTCCAAGGCACTATCATCAATGTTAATCCTGCGTTTTCGCGAGTAACCGGCTATACCCGTAAAGAGGTTTTGGGAAAAAACATGAGCTTGATGTGTTCAAATCATCATGATCAAGCTTTTTTCAAGGCCTTGTGGGAAACACTGGTAACTACAGGCTCCTGGAGCGGTGAAATTTGGAATACAACCAAAACCGGAGAGCCCTATCCTGAATTGCTAAACATTTCTGCTGTTAAGGATAGTCAGGGCAAAACAACCCATTACATCAGTATTTCTTCTAATATCAGCAAGCTTAAAGATCACGAAATGGAGTTGGAGCACATTGCCCATTACGATGCGCTGACCGGTATTCCCAATCGGGTGCTGTTGGCAGATCGTATGCGTCAGGCGCTTGCCCAGGTCAAACGTGACGAAAAAATACTGGGAGTTTGCTATCTTGATCTTGATGGTTTTAAACCGGTTAATGATACCTTGGGTCATCATGCGGGTGATCTTGTTCTGATTGAAATTGCCCGCCGTATTCAGGGCATCCTGCGTCAAGGCGACACTGTTGCCCGTTTGGGTGGCGATGAGTTTGTTGTGTTACTTCCGAATTTGCATACCGTCAGTGAATGTCTGGCTACCGTGATGCGAATTCAAAACATCATTGCCTTACCGATTTCTATTGAGGAAAAGGTTTTCTCTTTGTCGTCCAGCATCTGGATTAGTGTTTTTCCCGGTGACGCTAACGATGCAGACGTGCTGCTACGCCATGCCGATCAAGCGATGTATGTGGCCAAACAATGTGGCAAAAATTGTTATCATCTGTTTGGTCATGAATCAAAGTGTGATTTGACTGATCCTACGTTTGAGTGTTGCTAATTGGTTGAAGGTATAGATACCTTTTTCCGAAGAGCGTGCCGAATGCGTCTTGGAAACTTTTCAGTTTTCAAAATTTATATTTCTGCTTGTTTAAGGGCAGAATATTGGCGTCAGGGGAGGTAACTGCTTGATCTTGAAACTGCAGGCGTTGACTTTCTGCTTGTGATGGTCGAGGTTGCAACCCCGGCTGGAAGATTTAAATATCTTTAAAAGTGAGTGACGGAGTTGTAAATTCCGTCACTTTTCAAAATTTACTGTTACTTGTCTTTCTTTTGACCAGATTTTTTGTCTTTTCCTGAGTCAGCTTTTTTTGACTTGCCGGCTTTGGCAGGAGATAGTGCAATCATCGGGTTTGCCGCAGAAACCGTTACTGTAGCGGTTGAATCTGCGAGTTCTTCTTCAAGTGATCTGACCGTGCCATCGAAAGTGCGTTTACTGTCAGGCTTGATTTCTTTTATTTCAGTAGGCAAACCGATCCGGTCAAGAATTTCAATGAACGGTTCCGGATCAAGGTCCTCGACATTCACCATCTTCTTCACATCCCAGGTACCATTGGCAACCAGCATGGCCGCAGCAACAGGTGGAACGCCGGCGGTATAACTGATGCCTTGCGATTCAATTTCTTCGTAACATGCTTTGTGATCGGATACCTGATAAATCAGAATCTCACGTTTTTTGCCTTGCATCCAACCTTTAACGAA
>CAIKYI010000786.1 GCA_903831545.1 uncultured Methylobacter sp.
ACCAGGCTCATCAACCTGGTCAGGTGAATTTGCATCCAATTCAAGGGCTGCCAATTGCTCTCTGAAAACCTTAATCGAATCAGAAGATTTACCCGCTTTAGCTAAATCCCTTCCATGATTTGAAGCCGAACTGGCATTAAAGAATGCTTGTCCATCGCAGGTAATATATAAATGACTTGCGTCCGGATTAGCATCAAATGCAGCTTTCACGCTGTTAAAAAAATCTTTTTTGTCCATAATGGTACTGTTTAAACTTAAAGTCTTACACCTCCATAAGCCCGGCCCTTCAGGTATTATCCATCAGGAACCGGGTTACAGATATGCTCAGGGTTTGGGTTTATCTTAGCTTACCAGCGTTTGAATGATAGATACCACACCTTTTTGGTCGGTTCTGGCTAAACGACCTCCGCTGTTAACCAGGGCACTAAAAATAGAGCCGTAGTAGCTTGGGTCATCAATCTTCTCAAACACCTTAATTTTTCCTTCAGCACGTCTAACCGCATCTTTTTGCCATAACAAAATAGCCTGGTTGTCGGTAGTCGCTGCGGCAGCATCGTATGCTTTCTTTACAGGAGTGGCGGTATTATCATAAATGGCAAAGCGGCTGCGCTTGTAAATCTTACAATTGTAAATTTCACCAATCCAACCCTTGCTTACAAGGTCTACCAATCCACGTTTTTGGTAGTCTACAAATTTATCCAGGCTCAGAAGCTGAGCATATAAATCTGTAGGTATTCCCATAAACCTGTTTTCTGCCTTAATTTCCATTCTGTCCATCAGTGTAACAGCAGCAATCAAATCTGCATCAGCAACACCTTTTCTGGTTCCGGTTGCACCTGGTGCAGTTGCAGCAAGTGTAGCTCCTGTGGTTCTCACCATGTTTGTTGCTAAGGTTGGCATCCAAATTTGGCTGTAGTTATCAGAAATATCTGTATTCAGAGTATTGATATGGTCGGTCAACACACTTTGCCTTTTGGCATAACTCAACTGCATTTCCTCTGTATCCTGTATAAGTATTGGGTCAGTAGTAAACTCATCTATGTCATATTCTTCGGCTGTATCATCTCTCTTTTTAACTTGAGCAGGTAACACATTTCTATTTTTCTGACTTCTACTAACCGCTCCAGCTTGTGGCAATCGTACCGTTTTACCATCTACCCAGGCACTATCATCACGGCTTTGCTTATAAAACTCGTTATCCGGATATAGATTCTCCTGTATATCTTTGGCAAAGGTAATTACCAATGGGCTGGCCATTGCTGTACATACATTTGGATCAGCTGAACCCAACACGTGGATATCAGCCATATACTGGGCTACTTCAGGGCTGGCAAATACTGCAATTGCAAACACCGCAAACAGGGTGAGCATTAATCCTTTTAAAATTTGTCTCGTTTTCATTTTATTGTTTCTCGTTTTTTTTGATTTGATAAATTATTGAAAGGGATTAACCCTCATACTCCTCACCGTATTGAGCTTTAAACAAAGCTTTAAAAGCTGCCATATCAGTAGTCTTCAATTTGCGCAACTCAACTTCACTGTGTTGTTCGTATGTTTTGGCTTGTGCAGCGGTACTTGAAGTTGCAGAAGTTTTACCAACTGCCAAATCAATTTCGTTTTTCACATTTACACGGCCCTGCAAACCATCCAGCAATTCTTTTACATTGTCAAAATTGGTGGTTGCCATCT
The DNA here is from genome assembly GCA_903831545.1 of uncultured Methylobacter sp. Classification (GTDB taxonomy): domain Bacteria; phylum Pseudomonadota; class Gammaproteobacteria; order Methylococcales; family Methylomonadaceae; genus Methylobacter_A. Next base: position 1,690 of record CAIKYI010000786.1, read on the forward strand.
CAATGTACTTGTCTTTGCTTTCGGCTTTTATCTTGCCATCCTTAATTGCAGCTTCTACCAAAGTAGTTGCACTTGCTTTTTTACCTGCATCAACCAAAGCTTGCAGCTCTGTAATTTTTGCATCCTTATCCTTCAGGGCATTTTCAACAACAACAGATACCTGCTCATCTGTCGATTCCTCGGTGAGGGTGTTTGTAATTTTAAAGGTGGCAAGCACCATAAGAATTTTTTTCATATTGGGTTTGGTTTTCAAATTAATGGAGTTGTAAAAAAGCATAGCCTCATTCATATTATTAAAACTATTGGCAGGCTTGGCAGCCTTTTCAGTATCATTTATAATGTAATCAGCAAGTCCGGCAGCAACTGCCTCCTGGGCAGTAAACCATTTCATTATGCCTGGCTTAAACCAGTCTTTCATTTGGTCGGCACTTAATCCTTTGCGGTCAGTTAATATCTTAACTGCTCTTGCTTCCAGCTTATCTGCAAAATCCGCCTGTGAGCGCAAAGCATCACTTTCACCCTGAATACCAGTGGTAGGCTTATGTGTCATTATGCTGGCATTGGAATGGATGCTTAACAATCCAGGACTGGCAATTTGTGCCAATATTCCACCCATACTTGCAGCCATACCAATAATCTCAACTTCAATGGTCAGTCCGCTGGCTTTTAATAAATCAAAAATGGCAAATCCCTCTACCATGTCGCCGCCGCCACTATTAATAACAAGCTTTAAACGCTTATAGCCTTTGTCAATTAGTCCGTTTAAGGCATTTCTAAATCCAACATAATCGGCATCAGGCCCAATTATGCCGTCAATGCATATAATGGGTGTTCCAGCGAGATTTGATATTTTAAAAAATTTGCTCATGTATGGTTAAATGCTGAGGCAAATTTTAGTTAAAGTAAAGGTTTAAAAAAGTTATGCTAACACGCAGGTTCTAAATTCAGAACCTGCGGATTACAACTTTTATAATTTTCCTTTTATATAAAGCAACTTTGCCTCTACAATGGCAAAGCAAAAGGT
>CAIKYI010000787.1 GCA_903831545.1 uncultured Methylobacter sp.
AAGAAATCATATTCATATTGTTTAAAAATCTCTGCAAATGGTTTGCCGTAATCTTTGGACGTTGAACTTGGCAAAGCCAAAGCAAGCTTTTCTGCTGCTTCATCAGTACCTTTAACGAAAATATGCACCTGGCCGGCAAATAAAATCGCATCATTAGTACGTCCCATCGCTTTAACAAAATTAGGATGCGGGGGACAAACAGGCGCGCTACCACTACCGTCAATAATATCTTCCAACGGAAAATGCAAGGCATGAGCCTTGTGCATGGCCACTTCCAAGACCCTGGCAACCACTTGAACGCCACCGGCCAGACTGCTGGTCGGCGTAACAATAATGGTTAATTGGGAAGGATCAACTTTGCAGGCAGCCGCAATCTTATCAACAATTTCCAGCGGAGGAACGGCATCATTTTCTATCACCAAAACAGTCGAATCGGCAGTATCGTGATAGTCCAGCTCTTTGTATAACTCCTCAACAGGCTCTTGTTTGCCATTTTTTAATTTGGTGGCCATCGCACGTGCCGGACCTGAACCCAGCGCATAATATTTCTCATGAGACAAACTCCAGCCTGCATATTGGCTGCCCAGACAACCCAGAACCGGATTGCCGGTATGAACAGTAACGGTTAACGGCCAATTTTCTGTGTAAGTACTATGACTGATGGACACAGTACCCATTCCTCCGAGACAGATTTCAGCAATGATACGACCCGCTTCGATGCCCCCGGGAACCTTAATGCCGGCATCGATAATGGTGCAGCCATTGGGTAATTTTTCTACGCCCAAGCGTAATTTGTCTGCGTTTTCAAGTAAATGCCTAACCAAGGGTTGGGTTAATTTATTAACGCTTACGGTATATTCCATGAGATTCAAAACCTTTGTAGTTTATTAAGGATAAGTTGTTGCAGTGTCAGCAGCTGTTGAGAAACTGACTGTGATTCATTTTGTTGGGCAATAATACTGCAAATCGGCTGCCCTGTGTGACAGATATTACCGGCCTTTGGTATATCCCTGCACTCATAAGGCCAATCGAAGTGTTCGGGGATCAGCACGTCACCCTGAGCATAAATAACTTGATATCCCGTCTGAACGAACGGTTTATCAGAAAATGGTGTTAGCACTCCAGAGCATGCTTGAAGATGTCTGAGCAATAAATCCTCATCGTATAACGCCATGCTGGCAGAGGGCCGGGGATTGATTTCAAGAATATGACTGCAGGTATCGTCATGGATAAAATCCAAAGAGTTCAAGCCTTTCAGCTGAAACGCCAATACCAGTTGTTGCAGCCAAACCGTTATCTCGGCCTTGTGTAAAGCCGAAAGTCTCGCGCTATTAGTCACCCCTGAAAAAACATAGGTCTGAGCTTCATTCAAGCCAATACACCATTGCCGGTTAAAACCAATGACCTGTACTTCCTGTCCATTAGTCACAAACAGCACAGAATAAGATTTGCCCGCTTGGAATTTCTGCCAATAATAGCGATCATTTGCGGAGTCGCTTACCTGACAGGCTCTGATTCCGATACCGCCCTGCCCTTGCATAGGTTTAAGCAACCAGCCATCGACGCAATCTGGCGGCTTAAAAACAACAATGGGATAAGGAATGTTTAAGGCGGACAGTGTTGAAAAAAAAAATTGCTTATTGAGTTGTCTAGCAAAAACTTCCGGTGTATTGCCCAGCATTAACAAGCAGCTATTCAGATAAAACAGACTTTCGGGATAGCACTCAAAACCACTGCCGTAAATAACCTTGGTAACTGCATAGTGTTTAATGAAATATTCAACAGCAGGAGCCAAGTCTGTTTTAGACAAGGTGTTTACCTGTCTGAAATCCGTTGCCAAGTCTTGCATATCAAGATCCGCAAACAGATCAATGACCAGCGGCTTAAGTCCGGCGTATTTTGCAGCTTGCGAGAGCAATCGGCCGGAACTGGCAACTATTAATATCGTTTCCAAACTATTTTTCTACAAAAACATTCCCGCCACTGTTTCTGGCACTGGCAACGATAAAACTTAAATTATCAAAATGGCTGAATGTTTGTCTGGCCTGTGCGGCAATCATTTCTGCCAGTTCATTTCCCGAAATTGCACAAAAACCGGTCGGTCCCCAGGACGTCTGTCCGATAGCTACCGCTCCTTGCAGTTCCAGCCATTGCATGGCCGCAGCAACTTCGGGACTGGTAAAAATACCACCCTGAGCCGAGGAAAAATGCTCCCCAACCGAGCGTTGCAGTTGCGTAATGGTATCGCCGAATTTAGTAATATCGTTTTCAGCTACTGCTGGCAAGCCTTGCATTAACAATAAATAGCATAATCGTGCCGCTTCCTGATGGGGAAAAGGCGGTAGCTCTTTAAAGGCCTGAATTTCCTGCTGTCCATGCAGGCCCTGGCCTCGCTGGTCAAATACCAGAATAAAACGCCAGCCATCCGGCACATCCATGTGAGCAAGTACCGGAGGTGTGACGGTTTTTTCGCCGCGTCCGCCATCGACTACCAGTCCACCCTGTTCAAAAACGCCTATACCAATGCCAGATCTCAAGCCACGATCGGTCAGTGCGGCAATTTCACGCACTTTAAGTCCCAACCCATAAAATTCATTAAGCGCTGCACCAATGGCCAGAGACATTTGCGTGCCTGATCCTAAACCGACATGTTCCGGAATCGCAGACTCAATGGATATATTTAGTTTGTCTGATACCTGTAAAGCTTCACACAACCGAAATAAACATTTTTTAGCCCGAAGTGAAGCAGGGCCGGAGATATTAAGTTGGTCTGCGCCAGTTATTGACAAGCGAGTGCTGATTTCGTTTAAAGCAACGCCGATACTGCCAAAATGTCGGCCTAACGACCCGCTTAAATCAATAAACCCCATGTGTAAACGGGCGGGAGCAATGACTGAGACTTTTGAATGTTGAGCTATCAAGGTTTATGCTGTTTTAAGCTATAAAAAATGGAGGAATTATACATGATCGACCCAGGGTCTGCGAGTTAAGGCGTAAGCTTTATACTCATCGCCTTGCAAAATGAACAGCATAACAATCCGGTTAATTATCTGTCTTGTGTCTAGCCACTATCCATCCAGACACTTGTATATCTGTAATTATAATTGACAGGCAAAGCCCTACAAAAGCAGAAGAGATCTGAAATTGCAGTATATCCAATAAAATGCATATCAACTTTGTAAATTCCTTATCATTGTATTCCTGCTGAAATCCAAATATAAACTTAACTTGTTTTGAGGATTAACATATTTAAACTTATAATCCGGTAAACAACGCTTAACCTGCGTCCTGAACCATCAATTCATTAATCGAAAACCATCTTATGGCCCTACCAATTTTTCGTTCCAAACAAATTAACTCAGATGAGGATACTGCCAGCGGACTGAAGCGCTGCCTGTCAAAATGGGATCTAGCTTTTCTCGGTATAGGAGCGATTATAGGTACCGGAATATTTGTCTTAACCGGAATCGCAGCGGCAACCCAATCCGGACCCGCTGTGGTGCTTTCATTTATTATCGCCGGTTTCGCCTGTGCGTTCGCGGCCCTTTCCTATGCAGAATTGTCTGCTGCTGTTGGCGGTTGTGGAAGTGCTTATGGGTACAGCTATGTGGCTTTCGGTGAAATATTTGCTTTTATGATCGGCTGGGATTTGCTGCTTGAATACAGCCTTGCCGTAGCGACGGTGGCCAACGGCTGGTCCGGTTATTTTAACAACGCGCTTACAGCGATCGGCATACCGTTGCCGGAACTACTAACCAAAGCTCCAAAACTGGGCGGCTTGATTAACCTGCCTGCAACCGTGATTATTCTACTGTTAATGGTGCTTTTGATTATGGGTGCCAAACACAGTGCCAAAGTCAACAACGCGATGGTATTTGTCAAGTTGCTAACCATCACTGTTTTTATTGCTGTCGCCATGTTCAATGTTAACCCAGACAATTGGGATCCATTCATGCCGTTCGGCTGGTTTCAAACATTACCTGATGGAAAAACGACTGGCGTACTGGCAGGCGCTTCATTGGTATTTTTTGCTTATGTCGGCTTCGATGCGGTTTCCACGGCTGCAGAGGAAGCCAGCAACCCGCAACGCGACTTGCCTTTTGGCATCGTAACATCCCTGAGTTTTTGTACAATTATCTACATTCTGGTTTCAGGTTTACTCACCGGCGTTGTCAACTATACTGATCTGAACGTCTCATCACCTGTCGCGCACGCACTGAATTTACTCGGCTACAACTGGGCGTCAGCACTGATCTCTACCGGTGTTATTGCAGGCCTTACTACCGTGATGCTGGTACTTTATTACGGACTGACACGTATTATCTTCGCAATGTCCCGTGACGGACTGCTGTCGCCATTCTTTAGTGAAGTCAATCCAAAAACCCAAACACCTGTTCGGGTAATCGTTTTGTGCGGTTTCATTATGGCGATAGCTGCCGGTTTTATACCGCTCGGGGATCTGGCAGAACTGGTTAACATCGGCACCCTGGCCGCATTCGTTCTGGTTTGTTTAGGCGTGTTGGTGTTACGTATAACCAAACCTGACATGAAACGACCGTTTCGCTCGCCGCTGAGCCCTTTGTTTCCAGTGTTAGGTATGTTGTCATGCACTGCGCTGATGACATTTTTACCCTCACTGACCTGGCTACGCTTTTTGATCTGGCTGGTTATTGGTTTGATTGTGTACTTTTCTTACTCTTTGTATAACAGCAAGCTGGCGAACAATAGTTAGGTAACTCACAAAAAAACGTTATTAAACTTACATAATCTGGAACACGGATTAAAAACTTATTTAAATCCGTGTGATCCGTATCAGCCTGCCTGGGGGCGAACAATCATTCACCCCGGAAAACATTAATGTTACAACGGTAGCTTAGCTGGCTTTATAGTTGATTTTAATATCGCTGGCTTTGTTAAGTACCGTACCTAAAACATTAATCTCTTTTAGCATGAGTGCCGCCTGTTTAAGCTCATCTGTTTTGGTGTGACCTTCGTCAATGACCAGCAAAACACAATCCACGTAAGGCGAAAAACCGAGTGTATCAGCTTGCGAAAGCAATGGCGGCAAATCAAAAATAATGATTCTTGAGGGATAACGATTTTTCAGTTCAGTTACCAAGCGTATCATTTTTGGCGAGCGCAACATTTCTGTTGAATTAAACATCTCCTTGCCGGCCGGCAAAATAACCAGTCGTTCCAACCCCGGATTAATGAGCAATTCATTGATTGGTGTATCGTTTAATAAATAATCGCTTAAGCCGGTTTCGGCTTTAAGACCAAATAATCTGCAGATACTGGGATTTTGAAAATTGGCATCAATCAGCAATACACTACGATCCAATTCCATGGCAATACTGATGGCCAGATTGGCTGCTGTTAAACTGTTACCCGTATCATTGCTGGGACTGGTGACTGCCAAGGTATTCCAGCTCATGCCATCCATTGACTGCAAACAACGGGTGCGTAACATTTTGAAGGACTCAAGCCATTTGCCAGGTTTGAAACCAGTTATAATGCGATTTTCCCGCAAATGATTGGACTGAGTGGCTTGTATCCGAGTCTGTGTGTAGGAAAACTGTTCGCTATCTGCAGGGAATGCTGCTGAATTGGTCATTGTCGGGTTGATTTTTTCCATTTTAGTTTCCATTGAGCCCATCATTAACGTCTGTAGATTGATTTATATGTTGCTGATAACACGCAACAGTTTGTACCAAAAAATATCGAGCGGCATCACAAGAAAGTGGAAGCCAATTACAGCAAGAGTGATAGCTATCAAGGTGCCGACAATTAATAAATTGCGTCGTTTTACATAACTTTCGCTTTCTACCTTGCTTTCGAGATAAGGAATGCTCATTAAAGGCGGGACACCTAAAATAGCCGCAATGGTTTTTTCATTATTAATGGTTGATCCCAGCATCTCAACCAGGAAAACACTGCCAAAGCCGCTGGCTATCGCAAAAACAAAACCCAGAAAAAGAATTGCAATCCTGTTCGGACTAATCGGCTCAAGCGGTTCTTGTGGTGGATCAATCAACGTAAAACGTTCGCCCTTACGTTCAACTTCGAGTTGCTGCGAAATTTGAGCTTCCATTTCCCTGGCACTGACTTCGCGATAACGAAGATTGGAATTATCAAGCTCTTGAATGAGATCAATATATTCTTTTTCAACCAGTGGCGCCTGCCGTAAGCTTTGACGCAACTCTTCGGTTTTTTTGGTCAGCTGATCGCGAGTGAAGGCTAGAGATTTAGATTCGGCATGTATCGATTCAAGTTGGGCCTTAAGCGTTATATAGGCTGGGTTATCAGGTTGTACTGAGGTGCCGGTTGAATTGTTTTCCTTGGCAGTTACCATCGATTGTTGCAGGGTAGTAATCTGTCTTTGCAATTTAACGACATCCGGATGTTTATCAGAATATTGTTTTAACAGCGAGGCCAGTTCGGATTTTTTGTTGGTTAACTCCGCATTCATCTTGTTCAGATCAACATTGGTGCCGGTCTGTTTTTTTAACGACTCGATTTCACGCTTGACCTTGATAACATCAGGATGATTCGCAGAATAACTCGCTTGCAGGGAAGGATATTCTGATTCTAAAACTTTAAGCCGGTCTTTCATGTCAAATACACGATTACCGGTTGCGTTTGTTGCAAGTGCGTTAGGATCAATTTGCGCCAACTCGCCTTCAAGATAAAACTGGCGTTCATGTAACGACCGCTCCTGACTATCCAGGTTTAATAATTGCGCGTTAAGGCTGGTTAGTTCCTGCTGGTTTAGCTGACTGATCTGCGGCAGTTGATTAAGATTTTTTTCTTTAAAAACAGCCAGATCAGACTGAATTTTAGAGATTTTATCTTTCAATCGGCGCGTTTCTTCACTTAAGAAAAGCGTTGCGTTTTCTGCTGATTCGGTTCGCGATTTAATGTTTTCTTTAAGGAATAACGAAGTCAGTTCATTGGCAACTTTTTGGGCAATAGCCGGATTTTGATCGTCAAATGTCAGAGTAAAAGCGATAGTGGCTTGTGTTGGCGAGCCGTTTCGTTTATCAATGACATTCGCACTGATAGATTCGACTTTAATAATCTTGCGCATTTTTTCAAGAATGCGTTCTTCCGATTTTGATTTAAGCTCTTTGGCATATAAATCATATTTTTTTATGATATCTACCAAATTTGCCCGGGTCATGATGCGCTGACTGATCACCTGAATTCGTTGATCGGCAAAGGTTGTCACGGTAGAACGAACCAAATCCGATGGAATTTCCTGTTCTTCAATCAGGATTGTTGCCATCGAACGATATGACGATGGCAAAACAACCGACAACACAATACTCAGTGTTGAAATCACCAAAAACGGGATTAATAAAAACTTGCTGCGTCGTTTGATTATTTTTAAATAATCTTTAATGTCGATCGCTTGATTTTCCACGTTATTTCACCTGACGATTTATTTGGGGTTGATAAGAAAATTGAATTTGAGCAATATTGCCCGTGCTGGTCTGACTGGCGCTTTGATATTCTTGTTGCTGGTAGGTATAAGACAAGCCCAGATTGATTTCAGGCGAGCATTTCCAGTTTATGTTCGGGCCAACAGAATAATAGCTTCTGTTATAGGGACTGGTTGACAGTCCAGCCATGTCAGTCTTGTTATAACTGGCCGAAAGACCTGAGCTCCAGCGGTCATTAATGTTATAACTTGGATTGATTGATAACGTGGTTTGGGTTTGCAGTCCTAAAGAGGTAGGCGCCTGGTTTTGTGAACCGACTAAAGAAACAGAGCCCTTTTCGAACGATTTTTGTATTGAGGCACGATAGACCTGGCCAAAATTCGTTTTATGAACAACTGGTTGTTCTAGGGTCAATTGATTTGTAACAGGATCAAGGTAAACAGGACTACCTCCAATATTTCCAATAGTAGCAACCTTAGTATCCACCATCGAATAATTCATACCCACAGAAAGAAATGTCACCAGTTGTTCGCTGAAGCTATGCTGCCAGCCTACTTGGGCAACATTGTTGTACGTTGTTTGAGATTTTGTTTTATAAAGTGAACTCGACAAGGTCGCATTCAACTTGTCACGACTGGTATACAGGTGATTAAATGTTCCAGATGCCTGATGGTAATCATAATCTTGAAAAAAAACATTATTTTGAGCACTACCAGACTTTTCGTAAGTAGTATTGTTATAGGAATAATCAGTCGTGACCGAGCTTAATTCATTTATTAAGTAAGTGACCGAAGGCTCCACACTCAGTTGTTTACGCATCAACTGGGTGGATACCAGCCCTCTGACTGAATTTTCAGTGTTAATTGAAGACTGATTATTATAGCCTCCGCCCAACCCCCATTCAAAGCGTTCGCCTTTGTACCTGTAATCGCTACTAAACAATTGCTCGGCGATATTAAGTTCGGACTGGTTGTCGTAAATCATTTCATTCCAGGTGAAATTGGATTTCAATTCACCGTTTTCATGACGTAAACCAAGATTAAGTCCTGGAGATACAGTGGTAATCCAGTTGTCTTGCAGAGGTTTTTCACGCATGAACAAGTTACTGTTGTAGCGCTGATTGGAGTTAAAGACAGGCTCAAAAAAATAATTGCCAGCCTGACAAGATAACGAAGCGCTGAAAATAAGTGGCGCTAAAAATCCTTTTTTCATTGTGATTTGCAAAAGTAATTAGATATTTGACTCAAGGGACAGTAACGGTATCACCGGCTTCCAAAATTATATTTTGTTCCAGATGCTCACCGTCTACTACATCCGTGTAATCAAACTCAAATACTTTAATATCTTTGCCAACATGACGCAGTACCTTAATAGAGCTTTCATCGGCAAAAACTGTTAATCCACCCGCCAAACTGAGTGCCTGCATAACATCAACACGTCTGTTAGTAGGAAACTGACCGGGCTTATTGACCTTTCCAACCACGAAAATACTGTTGCCATTGATTTGCAACAGCTTAATATTAACTACCGGATCAGCTATGTAAGCGCCCATTTTTCCGGCTATTGTTTCCTGGAGTGTAGCTATCGGTTTACCGGCTGCCATAATAGTGCCTGCAAAAGGAAAAGTTATGTTACCGTCAGGAGCCACCAATATTTGCTGCTGTTGCAGACCTTCTTCTTTCCAAACAGTAATTTCAAGTAAATCACCAGGAGAAAGCAGGTATTTGCTAAGATCAGCATGTTGATCAGAAACTGGGGTTACACTATGTGAAGCGGCCGACGGAGGTTCAATCGCTTTGGAATCAGCTGACTTGGCGTCAACCGGCTTGGGTGCCGTTGGTTGTGATTCTGCAAACGCAACAGTAGCCAATACCAAAAATAGTGAAATAGATGTAATTAGGTGTTTCAAAATAATTCCCTTTTATTAAGGATTTTGTACAAGCCCTATACTTGGGCGTCCAAACAGTGTCAAATACAACTATAGACTAGAATTGTAACAGAAATAAGTCAAGCCAACGGCCAAGTATAAAAACTAATTATATTTATCGAATGTTCTATAAAGCTTTAATGTACCGAATATTAAACCATTTTTGTATTTTTATGGAAAAACCTTGGCAGCAGTTTTTTTAATTATTGCATTTACTTGATGACTCCTCATAGCAAAGTATGGCTTTAATCTTATCTAAACACAAACATCTACAGCTTCGCCGCTTTGGTTTATTATTTGTTTTATAAAGCTTTTCGGCTTTTAACAGAAAAACGGTAACAACCAACAAAGAATTTTTGTAGCTTGTTAATGAAATTTTGGATACATTTAGCTGACTTAAAGGAGCTCTGTTTCAGAACAGGATGTCAAAAAGGGAAAAATCTCTCAGAAATGTCTTTTTTTTCATCTCATTTTCTATGCTCAAGCCATCCTCTAAGCTGGTGTCATCAAGTTTTAACAATGTTTAACGATAATTGTATGTTGCTTTAAGGTCTATCTGTCATTGTGTTAGCATATAGATATGATATATGTATCAAGCTAATGATACACATGAACAAAATAAAAATTTAAGCTAAAATTCAGGATCGAATGTTCTATTGTTGACACTGATGATAACAGACAGCTCGGAAGCGCTTAACTTAAATCAACTATAAATCTTCATCTCACCCTGAAAAGTTATTTCTGCTTTACTAATCAATATTAATAAAAAATGACCTCTCTTTCTCAAGACACCTCACTAAGCCACTTAAAAAAACCAGGCACAGTCTTATCACTGTGGATTTTTACACTGTTATTGCTCGGCTTTACGTTTAAAAACAGTCTCTATGAAATGATCACTACCTGGATTGATGTGGAGGAATACGGCCACGGTTTTTTTATTCCCGTCATCAGCGTTTATTTTTTATGGATGCGGAGGGGAGAGCTAAAGTTTGTTGAGCAACTTAAAGACTCGTTGCCAGGCTTGCTCGTTGTCATCATGGGTTTGTTGTTGTTTGTTTTGGGAGATCTGGCAACCTTAAAAATCATTGAACAATATGCGTTCATTATTACCGTAACAGGGATATTTTTGATTGCCTTTGGTTTGCCGGGTTTGCATGTAGGCGCGGTACCTTTGTTATTTTTGATTTTTATGGTGCCGTTTCCGCCCTTTATCATGAATAACTTATCTTCAAAACTACAGCTTGTTTCATCCTGGCTGGGAGTTGAATTTATTCGTGCCTGCGACATCATGGTTTATCTTGAAGGTAACGTAATTGACCTTGGCAGCTATAAACTTCAGGTTGTTGATGCGTGCAGTGGTCTTCGATATTTATTTCCTTTAGCCAGCCTTTCCTTTCTTTGCGCCTATTTGTTTAAAGGCCCTGTTTGGCAAAAAATCTTGATTTTCCTGTCTTCAGCTCCGCTGACCATCTTTATGAACAGTTTCCGAATTGGTGTGATTGGCATCATGGTAGATAACTGGGGTACCAAGATGGCCGAAGGTTTTTTACATGACTTTGAAGGCTGGATTGTGTTTTTGTTTTGTATGGCACTGTTATTTTTAGAAATGTGGCTTTTTTCAAGACTAAGCGGACGAAAAGTTGCCTTTAACGAGCTGGTTTTAATTCCCAGCGAATGGTCGGATAAAGGAACACAACCAAAATCTGAAGTTGTTTATAATAAGTCAATATTTTTGTTGATATCTATCCTCTTCTGCGCCGCCATTACAAGCAATTATATACAAGGACGAGAAGACATTATTCCAACGCGTAAAGCCTTCCTTACCTTCCCTTTACATCTTGGAAAATGGCAGGGACGCAATGATTATCTTACCCAGAACTATCTGGATGGCCTGAAATTAACTGATTACACCATTATCAATTACGTGTCTCCGGAGTCCTCGGCTAATGTCAATTTTTACAGCGCCTATTACCAGTCTCAGCGTAAAGGTGTTTCGGTACATTCTCCAAAAGGCTGTATTCCTGGGGATGGTTGGCAAATCACCCAATTTGGACAAATCACTATTCCTGATATTAAACTTGAAGGCAATGCAATTGAGGCCAATCGCGCCATCATTCAAAAAGGTTCCAGCAGACAGTTGGTCTACTACTGGTTTCAACAACGTGGTCGCTCCATAACCAATGAATATCTGGTTAAATGGTATTTATTTTACGATGCAATTGCGATGAACCGTACTGATGGCTCCTTAATCAGACTGGTTACCAACGTTGGCGAAAGCGAGGATATCAATGTTGCGGATCAACGATTGCAAAACTTTATGAAGGATGTCGTTACTGAACTTCCGGCTTATATTCCAGGTAAAGTTCTTGCCCAACAAAGCCATTAACTTACTATAAAACCAAATCATGGAAAAGCGACTAAAGTTGCTTTTCCATGCAATAAAACTGGTTCCCAAACTTTAGTTTGAGAACAATTATGCCCAACCCGACAAGGAGTGATTGTGAGTAAAAAAGTTGCATTAATTACCGGTATAACAGGACAGGACGGTTCGTATCTGGCCGAGTTTTTATTGGAAAAAGGCTATGAAGTCCATGGCATCAAAAGACGGTCATCGCTGTTTAACACCCAACGCGTCGATCATATTTACCAGGATCCACATATTATAGATCCCAAGTTTTATCTGCATTACGGCGATTTAACAGACAGTTCAAATTTGACACGCATACTCAGTGAAACCAAGCCGGATGAAGTCTACAACCTGGGCGCCATGAGTCATGTTGCGGTTTCGTTTGAATCACCGGAATATACCGCCGATGTTGATGGCATAGGTACTTTGCGCTTACTTGAAGCCATGCGTTTTCTGGGTATGGAAAAGACTTCAAGATTCTATCAGGCCTCTACATCCGAGCTTTACGGTTTGGTTCAGGAAACGCCACAAAAAGAAACCACGCCCTTCTATCCACGCTCACCTTACGCTGTCGCAAAGCTTTATGCTTACTGGATTACGGTCAATTACCGTGAAGCTTACGGGATGTATGCCTGTAACGGCATTCTGTTCAATCACGAATCACCTCGTCGCGGCGAAACTTTTGTAACCCGCAAAATTACTCGCGGTTTGTGCAATATCGCCTTGGGCCTGGAACAATGTCTGTTTATGGGTAATATGGATTCGTTGAGAGACTGGGGCCATGCCAAAGACTATGTGCGCATGCAATGGATGATGATGCAACAGGAGCATCCTGAAGATTTTGTTATCGCCACCGGCGTTCAATATTCCGTCCGTCAGTTTATTGAAATGTCTGCCGAACAACTGGGCATTGAAATTCGCTGGGAAGGTGAAGGAGTAGCTGAAAAAGGCTATGTTGCTTCCATCGAAGGCGACAAAGCCCCCGGTTTGTCACTTGGACAAACTATCGTCGCTATAGATTCGCGGTATTTCAGACCGGCTGAAGTTGAAACCCTGTTGGGCGACCCGACCAAAGCCAAAGAGAAACTGGGCTGGGTGCCGCAGATTACCGTGCAGGAAATGATCAGTGAAATGGTCGCTTTTGACCTTGATGAAGCCAGAAAGCATGCGCTGTTAAAAGATCAAGGTTATAACGTCGCGGTTAGCAGGGAATAAAATCATGGCGGATAAACAAAAAAAGATTTATGTCGCTGGTCACCGTGGCATGGTGGGTTCAGCAATTGTTAACCAGTTAAATGCAGCCGGTTTTCAAAATATCGTGGTAAGAACTCATGCCGAACTGGATTTAACCAATCAAGCTGCAGTGCGTGAGTTTATGCAACAACAAAAGCCTGATCAAGTCATTCTTGCCGCGGCCAAGGTGGGAGGCATCCACGCCAACAATGTTTATCCGGCTGAATTTATCTACCAAAATCTGATGGTGGAAGCCAACGTCATTCACCAGTCTTGGGCGATTGGCTGTACGTCGTTATTATTTTTAGGTAGTTCCTGTATTTACCCAAAGCTTGCGTCTCAGCCTATGACTGAAAGCGCATTGTTGACTGGCACTCTTGAAGCCACCAACGAACCTTATGCAATTGCCAAGATTGCCGGTATCAAACTATGCGAATCCTACAACCGTCAATACGGCACTGATTATCGCTCGGTGATGCCGACCAATCTTTATGGACAAAATGATAATTTTCATCTGGAAAACAGTCATGTTATTCCCGCCATGATCAGAAAGTTCCATGACGCCAAAACAACACCATCTGCCACTGTTACCTTGTGGGGAACAGGCAGGGCCATGCGGGAATTTTTGCATGTTGACGATATGGCTGCCGCTTGTTTACATGTAATCAACTTGAGCAAAGAAGTTTATCAGTCCAGTACCGAACCCATGCTCTCGCATCTGAATGTTGGAACCGGCGAAGATGTTACCATACGAGAACTGGCGGAAACCATTCAGAAAGTTGTCGGCTTTAAGGGGGAAATCGTTTGGGATAGCGACAAACCCGATGGCTCGCCAAGAAAACTGATGGACGCCAGCAAACTTAAGTCACTTAACTGGAAACCACAAATCGGTCTGGTTGATGGCTTGACCAATACTTATCATTGGTTTCTTGATCATCAAAGTGAATTTAAAGCGCAATAAATCTGTGGATTTTTCATTTTTCAAACATGACGGGGCTCACCAAAACTTGATGCTCAAATGATGGTGCCCCTTTTTTACGCATCAATTTGGCTAATGTAGACTATGAAACATCCAGAATTTCCCTTGACCGATGCTTTAATCTATTTTAACCATGCCGCTGTAGCACCCTGGCCGAAAAGAACCAGTACAGCGGTTATTAAGTTTGCAGAACAAAATACACAATTCGGCTCGCATTTTTATCTGGACTGGTTGCACAAGGAAGCTGAATTACGAACTCAATTACAGCTGCTTTTAAATGCCCCCTCATCTGACGATATAGCATTGGTAAAAAACACCTCGGAAGCTTTGTCCTTCGTAGCCTATGGCTTGAAGTGGCAATCTGGCGACAATATTGTGTCCAGTGACCAGGAGTTTCCTTCAAATCGCTTACCTTGGGAATCCCTGGCTATAAACGGTGTAGAGTTTCGCCAGGCCGATCTTTATAGTGCTCCAACACCAGAGGACGCTTTATTTGCCTTGGTAGATGACAACACCCGTTTATTGACTATCAGCTCCATACAATTTGCCTCTGGCTTGCGAATGGATTTGGTCCGAGTAGGAGAGTTCTGCAAACAGCGAGGCATTTTATTTTGTATTGATGCAATCCAGAGCCTTGGCGCTGTTCAGTTTGATGTGCAGGCTTATCAAGCAGATTTTGTAATGGCTGATG
>CAIKYI010000788.1 GCA_903831545.1 uncultured Methylobacter sp.
CGTACCCTGGAAATTCAGCGCTTGATTGGTCGATCCCTGCGTGCGGCGATTGATTTGAAAGCTTTGGGCGAGCATACCATCATGATCGATTGTGATGTTTTGCAGGCCGATGGAGGAACCAGAACAGCGTCAATTACTGGCGGATTTGTTGCGTTATCTTTGGCTATACAACAAATGCTAAAGCGTAAACAAATCAAGACCAATCCGTTACATGGACAGGTTGCTTCGGTTTCTGTGGGTATTTATAACGGTGTGCCTGTGTTGGATCTGGACTATGCTGAAGACAGTAATGCAGAAACAGACATGAATGTGGTGATGAACGATGCGGCAGCATTTATTGAAGTACAGGGCACAGCCGAAGGTCATGCCTTCCGGAAAGAAGAGCTGGATGCCATGCTGGAACTGGCAGGAGCAGGTATCAAGGAACTACTCGAAAAACAACGTATAGCGATAGAAAATCATAAATGACTTGTTCAGCCCTAGAATATAAATCTGAAGTCGTTCTGGCTAGCGGCAATCCAGGAAAAATAAAAGAAATTCAGGCGATACTCGCAGAGCATCCGATTGTTTTACAGTCAGCGTTCAATGTTGAGGAATGCGATGAAACAGGGACTACGTTTGTCGAAAATGCCCTTTTAAAGGCAAGGAATGCTTCGTTACATTGTAATTTGCCGGCAATAGCTGATGATTCCGGGTTGGTTGTCGATGCTTTGTATGGTGCCCCAGGTGTGGTTTCGGCGAGGTATGCAGGTCTAAAAGCTACTGATCAGGATAATATTGACAAGCTGTTGTATGAGATGAAAGACGTCCCCGGACATCTTCGTACTGCACGGTTTGTCTGTATTATTGTCTATGTGGAACATGCAAATGATCCGTGTCCGGTGATTGCTCAGGGCGTTTGGGAAGGCAGGATTTTAGACCAGGCAGTGGGTGAAAATGGTTTTGGTTATGACCCAGTGTTTTGGGTGCCTGAGCAAAACTGTGCTTCAGCAGAATTATCCGCTGAAGTTAAAAATTCACTGAGTCATAGAGGGCAAGCTTTGAGGCAATTAACGAATTTGTTAAATTCATAAGCTAAAGTTTTTATTTTGCCTACTCAAATCTGATGAGCACAGTATTTCTTGTCGCCCAGCAATTCGCTAGCGGCGTTATCCAGATATCACCTTTAGGGAATGGGTTGATCAATGATACTTATCTGGTCGCTACGCATACATCGTCGTTTGTGCTACAGCGCATAAATCTTACGGTTTTTAATTTGCCCGAACAAATTATGGAAAATTTGGGCGTGCTTAATCAGCATATCTCACAAAAAGATGCGGCCTTGGTCAGGCTGAAAATGCCTGAGCTTTTAAAAACTTCAGGTAACAACTCATTTTATAAGTATGAAAATGGCGATTGCTGGCGGGCAATCAGTTTTATTGCCAACACTGAAAGCCTCGAATCCATAAGCACACTAAGAGATGCCGAGCAGGCAGGTTTTGCTCTGGGGCATTTTCATCGTCTGGTTAGTGATTTGGATCCCGTACATTTGTATGACACTCTGCCCGGTTTTCATATAGCTCCGGATTATTTAAAGCATCACCATCAAATTTTATCGTTGTCAGTGCAGAGACAAAATGATTTTTGTGCTGATTTTATCAGTGGGCATTGTCATATCACCAATGATCTGGAAGCCGCAAAAGATCAAGGTGAGTTGTCTTTACGGGTTATTCATGGCGACCCAAAATTAAACAATTTTCTGTTTGATACGGGTACCCGAAATATCGTCAGTCTTATCGATCTGGATACGGTAAAACCGGGGCTGGTTCATTATGATATCGGTGACTGTTTGCGTTCATGTTGTTATAAAAGTGATCCGGTTAGGTTCGATCTGGATATTTGTGCTGCACTGCTAAAAAGTTACTTGGTCGAAGTGGGTGAATTTTTTACCGAATATGATTATAACTATCTGTACCCTGCTATCCGTCTGATTCCTTTTGAATTAGGATTGCGTTTTTATACTGATTATCTGCACGGCAATCAATATTTTAAAGTGATCGAACCAGAACAGAACTTGAGTCGAGCCATTGATCAATTTGAATTGTGCGCGAGCATTGTGTCCCAAGAAGCCTCGATTAGAGGATTGATCTCGCAGTTACAAAACAATAGTACAGCGTTAAAATAAAACCCTACTACACGCTTCAAATAAGAATAGTTTGCATTTGGAATGTTGTTTGCTCTATACTGCTTTCACTCGATTTATTTTTTGAAGGAAGTATACATGAAAAAAAACAATCACTTATTAAGGGTCGGCTTGCTATCAGCGCTGGTTGCTTTAAGCGCGCCACCAGCCAGTGCCTTAGAAAAACCACAAACGATGGAAGACATGTGGAAAATTATTCAGGTGCAGCAAAAGCAAATTGACGATATGAAATCGGCCCTGCAGGCAGCCACTCCAGCGAAAGTAGCGGCTGACATAACAAAATCTGAGGCGCAAACTTCGGTTTTGGCAAAGAGCAACAACAACGAGGTAAAGAATTTAGAGCGCAAAACAGATGTATTGACACAGGAAGTTGAGAAACTGCGCACTAATCTGACTATTCCCGATGAGGTGCAGTATAAAAGCGCTTATGGCTTAGGGCCTGCCGCATCCAAGGTCTATCAGGTGGGTAAAGGTCTGTCGATTGGCGGTTATGGAGAAGCCAATTATCAGAAAACCGTCGGCGACAAAACAACCAATAATGATAATGCCGATTTTGAACGTATGGTGTTGTATGTCGGTTACAAGTTCACTGACAATATTTTATTTAACAGCGAGCTTGAGTTTGAGCATGGTTCGACTGAAAAAGGCGGTTCGGTATCAGTTGAATTTGCGGCGCTGGATTTCTTTATCGATCCAATGGCTAATGTTCGTGCCGGTATGGTGTTAATGCCGATGGGTTTTGTCAACCTGATTCACGAACCGCCGTTTTATTTTGGCAACAACCGTCCGGAAGTAGAGCGTCAGATTCTCCCGAGCACTTGGCGTGATATTGGTGTTGGTCTGTTTGGCGAATTATTACCGAGTCTGACTTATACTGCTTATGTCGTTAATAGCTTGAATGCAGCTAATTTTAATGCTGACGGCATTCGCTCCAGCAGGCAGCAAGGCAGTCAGGCAAAAGCTGAGGATTTGGCCTTTGTTGGGCGACTTGATTATGCGCCTTCCGTAGTGCCGGGATTATCATTTGGCGGTTCGGCTTATTTGGGTAACTCCGGGCAAAACCAAACATTTACCGACCTGACAACGCAAGCCAAACAGAATGTCAACGCCTTTACCCAGTTATATGAAGGCCATGTGCAATGGAAATATCGCGGACTGGAATTCCGCACCTTGGGTTCATGGGGCCATATCGATGATGCGGGCGTGCTTAGTGCTGCCAAAGGTCAAACAATAGGCGAAGAAAATTACGGCTGGTATACCGAAGTCGGTTACGACATATTGCCGTTGCTTAATCCCAATACTTCGCAATATTTGGCGCCATTTTTCCGTTATGAGCAGTTGGATACAATAGCCAGCGCACCGACTGGTTTTTC
>CAIKYI010000789.1 GCA_903831545.1 uncultured Methylobacter sp.
ATAGTTTTTTTGAAGAAAACTGGCTGTTTGAAGCGATTACCGAATGCTACATACCATTAATTTGTGTGCTTGACCGGTTGGATAGCGATGAGGTCAATTATCGGCTGACGCTTTCATTGTCGCCAACGTTGATATCAATGCTACGCGATGATCTGTTACAGGCACGCTATATTAATTATTTGCGCAGCCGATTGGAATTGGCTGAAAAAGAAATCATTCGAACCCGCAAGCAACCAGAGTATCAAAAATTAGCCCGGCTGTATCGACGCGTCTTTCTGAATTCGTTACACACTTATCAAGAGTGTTATCACGGCGATTTATTGTCAGCCTTCAAAAAACACCAGGCCACTGGTAAATTGGAGTTAATAACCACAGCTGCGACCCATGGTTTTTTGCCGTTGCTTAATGTCAGCGAAACCGCTGTTCGTAATCAGATTGATACCGGGGTTGCAACTTTTAAAGCGTGTTTCGACTTTGCCCCTACGGGTTTTTGGTTGCCGGAATGCGGTTATTACCCGGGTTTGGAGGCAGCGCTGGCTCAGGCAGGAGTTAAGTACTTTTTTGTTGATAGCCACGGCATTACTGCTGCAAATCCGCGGCCCGCTAATGGCGTTTATGCGCCGCTGGTTTGCGACAACGGTGTCGCGGTGTTTGGCCGCGACTCTGAGTCTTCGAGGCAGGTCTGGAGTGCTCAGGAAGGATATCCAGGCGATTTTGATTATCGCGAATATTATAGTGATATCGGTTTTGAGCTGGAGTTGGATTACATCGCGCCATATATCCTTGATGCAAAAACCCGAATTAATACAGGCATTAAATACCACCGTGTGACCGGAGGTAATCTAGCCAAGGAAATTTATAACCCGCGACAAGCTGCAGCAAAAGCGCGTGAACATGCCGAGGACTTTATCACTAAACGCCAGTGTCAACTGGAGCAACTTAGCGTAACCATGGATGTTCCTCCGATTATCGTGGCGCCTTACGATGCTGAACTGTTCGGTCATTGGTGGTTTGAAGGTGTGTATTGGTTGGAATGTGTACTGAGATTGGCAGCTCAAAACACTCATGGCGTAAAGCTGGCCAGTTGTAGCGAGTATTTAAAACAGCAGGTAGCAGCACCCCAGATTGCTACACCCTCTGCGTCAACCTGGGGTGATCAGGGCTATTCCAGTTACTGGATAAATGAAACCAATGACTGGATTTATCCTCTTTTGCATCAAGCTGAACGGGATATGGAAAAGCTGGTAGGTGATGTTGAGCGACTGGCCCTTACCTCAATACAGACCAGGGCTCTGAATCAGGCAGCAAGATCAATTTTGCTGGCACAAGCATCGGATTGGCCTTTTATCATGAAGTCAGGTACAACTGTTGATTATGCGAACAAGCGCATAACCGATTACCTGGCAAGGTTTAATTATCTGCACGACAGTATTCGTAAGAACCGGATTAACGAACGCTATCTGACTGCACTGGAAATTATGGATAATATTTTTCCGGACATTGATTTTAGAAATTATAATCCGGCAAACTTAAAGAAGTCGTTTAAGCTATAAAAAGACCAAAGAGTATTGTGTGGTTAATTTTTTACCTTTTGTCTTTAGCCTGTTCTTTGCCATGAATACCTGCTTCTTCACAACGTGTGCGCTCGGTACTTTGACTTTGAGTCCACACAAATCGTTTCAGGACCGAAATAACGGAGACAAAGGATGGATGAAATCCAACTGTTGTATGTTGAAAATGTGATAACCCGAAAAAATACCGGTGTTCACCAGACGTTGCGGTTTCTTATGCGGGTTGCAAATGTCAGTTACGACAAACGGGTCGATATAATCTGGTCTGGAGAAGATCAGATTTGGCAAACGTTGCCAGCCAGTTATAACAGCAAGCTCGAAGACGGTAACGAGTGCTGGATGGCTCAGGCAACTTTTGAACTAACTCCGGCACAATCGTTACCCGGCAATATCCGGTTTGGCTTGCGCTACCAGGCTGCGGGAGCCGAGTATTGGGATAATAAGCTGGGTTCAAACTATTCCAGTCAGGCAGATTCGGGTATCCAGATTACTGGCGCTGTTCCGTTGTTAAATATTGACTTTATAACCAGGTTTGATGACCTGCAAAAAAATGTTCCGATTACGGTTGCGGTCCATCAATATCATCAAGCCGATAAAGTCACTCTGTACTGGACGACAGATAATTGGGAGCACTCCCATAAAGCCTCTTGTCATTTCAAAAAAAATTATTGGGATAAAGAAGCTCTTAGCAACGCCAGAAACCCAAATCAGTATGGTACTGCGGTCTGGAAAGGCTGGGTAAAGATCGGTCAGGCTTTTCGTTTGCAATACAGTATTGTCCTTGAACGAGACGGTCAATCTTATTGGGATAATAATTATGGAAAAAATTACTCGATCAGTCGTGATCCGCTGAAAGTTTTGATCCTGAATTTGCATTGTTATCAGGAAGATGATCAGGATTACAAGTTTTCCCAAATTGCAAAAGCAATTAATGAACTGGATGCGGATGTGGTTTGTCTTCAGGAGGTTGCGGAATTGTGGAATGAGGGGGCGGGGGATTGGGCGTCCAATTCTGCCAGAATAATCAATGATCGTCTTCAGACGCCTTATCATCTCCATACCGATTGGGCGCATCTGGGATTTGACAAATATCGCGAAGGTGTTGCGGTGTTAAGCAGATATGATTTTATAAAACACGATGCCAGATATGTATCAGATAGTCATGATGCATTTAGCATACACTCCCGTAAAGTGGTTATGGCTCAAGTTAATGTTCCCTATATCGGGCTTATTAATGTTTTTTCAGCGCATTTAAGCTGGATGGAAGATGGGTTTTCAGGGCAGTTTACCAGGCTTTGTGAGTGGGCCGAAACCACGTATTCCCCGCAGGTCGACGCTACTCTGCTTTGTGGCGATTTTAATATTACTGCCGGGTCAGAAGGGTATCAATTGGTGGTTGATGCACATCAATATGACGACCAGTATTTGGCGGCTAACTCGCAGGGGGTATTTGACAGGATTTTCAGGGTTAATGATGCCCACTGGCAAAATTATCTGGCTGAAGATTACCGTATTGACTATATATTTTTAAACAAAAACAGTAATTTGAAGGTGACTTCAGCTAAAGTATTGTTTACCGAACAGGATTATGGAAGGGTTTCAGATCATTGCGGTTATTTTATGACCTTTGAGCCTAAATAATAAAATTATTAGGTAGCAGGCGAACTGTCGCCTTTTTACCTTGGAGATAAAAAGAAATGCAGATAGCTGAACATTATGCCTCGCCCACTCATGGAAACCTGGGTGGAGCTTTTGAACGCGTGAATGATTTTAATCATAAATTTTATATACGCTGGGGAAAAATTGATTTTGATGTGTTTTATGGCGTTCAGGCCAACGTAAAAGTCATTTTAAAAGTCTACCGCGATTCGATTTGTGAAACTTATATTGTCGATACTGATGCCTATGATATTCAATGGGATCGACATAAACGCTGCACCCGGGATTTTTATATACATCCGTTTTCCAACAACTTTGGTCAGATCAACTGCATCAAGTTTGCATTTATTATTCATTTAAACGAGCACTCTATCGCCTCCCAAAATGAATATATTTTTATGGACTGGCAACAACTTCAGGGTGACTTGCCACAGTATCGAAGGATTAATGGTGACTGGGCAACTGCCAATCGGTACAGGACTTACGAGCTTAATGCCGGTGAATTACAAAGCGATGTAGATTGGTATAACCATCATTTTGAAGCCTTGCAACTGGTACCCAAGTTTACCAAAGGACAGCAGCACCATCCCTATCATCCCAAACGTTATATTCATGATCTTATCGAAAAGGTTATTCGCTGCAAACATCAACATCCCGAGCGCTTATGCACTATAAAAGTCAGCGTGGATTGCATTGATGATTATGATTTTATAACTCATCTGGTCCATGCCAGCGAGCAGGGCGTTTTGGTTCAGTGTATCGTTGACTGGCGGAAAATGACCCTGACCAATAGCGAAAATTACGCACGATTAAAACGCGCCAGGGTTGAGTTGGTCGGCGTTTTTTGCAGCCCCAAACATCACTTGATTGAAGTCGAACCGGATATGCATACCAAATTCATTATTTTTAATGATGAGGACAGTATTCTGGGTTCGTTCAATATCACTTTTGACCGGTGGTGGGCAAATTGGGAGTCGGGTATGACTTTTCATTCAAAAGGTATCTGCCGTTTGCTGGATAATATTTTTCAAAGTCAGCGCGGGGGCGTCAATCAGAAATATGGCATTGACCCGTTAAGCCACTTTAATTTGCTGTACACCTTTGGACGGCACATGATGCTTAACGGCAAGCCTTACCTACCTCATCACGCAATCTTGGCCGAAATTAACCGGGCCAGATATTCGATTAAAGTATCCTTGTTTTTGATTGGCGATTTGTTGGGCGATCACCATGACAGCGTGGTCAATGCGTTGATTAACGCCAAGAACAGGGGGGTCAATGTGCATATCTTGCTAAATGGCCATCTGGCCAGACAAGGGCGGATCGGTGTGGAGCGACCAATGGACCAGGAACTAAGTCGGCCGTTGCTGCCAACGGTTGATCGCTTAAGGTTTGCGGGAGTTGCTGTTGGACTGGTTTACGGGCAAGACGATCACCCTGTGCCTTATTCGCCGATTCATTCCAAATATTGCGTTATTGATGATTACATTGTCATTGAAGGCAGTTTTAACTGGTATAACACCTCTGTTTTTTCTCATGATTTGCTGGTCGTGGCGGCTAATTATGAGGTAGCAAAGCCCTATTTATATGAGTTTGAGCAAATACAGCGTTCTTTTAGGGTGTATTATTAAAAGGGTATAACCGGTGATTATTTTATCGATTTTCCAGGGTCCTCGGTAACCTGCTGTATTCGAATCCTAATTTTCAGCTTGATTTAACCGTTTTAAAAATAGAGAAGCTATGAAAGCAGAAATACGCCGAATAAATCCGGGTTCCGAGTTATATATGGCAGAGATGTGTTACATCAATGAACTATCCAACAGTGCCGATGATCTCGATATGTCAATTGCGCGAGCAAGAGTTAAAGCCGGTGTGACAACCCGTTGGCATCGTCTTGCCGATATTGCCGAACGCTATGTAATACTTGAAGGGGCAGGGCTTGTTGAAATTGGAAATATGGCTCCGCAGGAAGTCGGGATCGGTGATGTAGTATTGATCCCTCCAAATTGTCGACAAAGAATCTCAAACATTGGGTGTATTGACCTTGTTTTTCTGGCAATCTGCACCCCGCGATTTTGTCAGACTGCTTATGAAGATATAGAAGATGAACTTCATGTTCAGTCTTTACTGGGCGGCAGCTAAAAAAATTAACACACGATAATAAGCAGGCAGGTTAAACGTATTATTTACTGTTTTATATTTTCATTAAAAAATTAGTAAATTAACGAGCGAGGTTCCTCGTAAGGGATTTTCTCTAGCGGGGTGTTTTTTTGTTTGCTAGAATGAAAATAGCAGAAATGTCATTTCTTGGTTAGAATTGCCCTACAGCTAAATAATTAAACTATACTTTAGCGCTTAAACGTTGAATGCTGTACTATTCGCACAGGGGGATGCAAGGAAAATGGTCGAAAAAGAAGGGGAGAGGATATTGAAACTTCAGGGGCCTTATACA
>CAIKYI010000790.1 GCA_903831545.1 uncultured Methylobacter sp.
ACACTCAAATTTTAACCATGCCTAGGAGGCTGTCCGAGAACTCGAATTTTTCAAAAAATGAATTTTTAACTTATTGATTTAAATTGATAAGTTTTTTAATAAATCACTGATTTCGCTATTCTCGGACAGCCTCCTAGCACCTTTATTTTGATTTTCGAAGATCAATTAACTTTAAAGATGATTCCGGCATGTTGATAAAAAACGCACAATCTTATTTTTGTTTGAAAATTTAGCCCTACTGAAACCTGATTTCGCAATGGAGCAACAATATGAACATTCAAAGTAATTTGATAAAAAAAGCGTTGTCCCGACTTTTTGGGAATTTCTTTATCCTGCCCTTACTCGGTATGCTGACTATTTCGGGAGTAGCGATTGGAGCAGAAAATGTACCCAGAACAGCGTTTGTGCATTTATTTGAATGGCGATGGGACGATATCGCTAAAGAATGCGAAAATTTTCTCGGCCCCAAAGGATTCGCGGCTGTCCAGGTTTCTCCGCCAAACGAACACCGTCTGGTGAAACTTGACGGAAACAAGGGTTACCCTTGGTGGGAACGCTATCAACCGGTTAGCTACAAACTGGAAAGTCGTAGCGGCAATGAACAACAATTCAAAGACATGGTCAGCCGATGTAAGACGGTTGGCGTCAAGATCTATGCCGATACGGTCATTAACCACATGACAGGCCCAAAATCTGACAATGATTCGCAATTTGGCAAAGGTACAGGGGGTAGTAGTTATGCCTATTATGCCTATCCCCCCTACCCCAATGACAGTTATTTTCATAGCTGCCATACCAAAATCAATGACTACAACAATCGGGGGGAAGTTCAAAACTGTAATCTTGAAAATCTGGCCGATCTAAATACCGGCTCACCCCAAGTACAAGATACCATCGCTGCTTACCTCAATCATTTAATGGACATGGGGGTCGCGGGCTTTCGTATTGATGCTGCAAAACATATTAATACTGCTGACATTCATGCCATCTTGGCGAAGGTTAAGGGAAAGCCGGAAGTCATTCAGGAAGTCATTGAATCAGCTAGCGAACCAGTACAGGCGCCAGAGTATTTTCAAAATGGACTCGTTAATGAATTTGATTATGGCAAAAAGGTCGCTGAATTTTTTCGTGGCGGTCCCTTGTCCGCGCTACAAAGTTTTGGCGGAAGCTGGAAAGAGTTGATGCCTGGCGATAAGGCCGTGGTGTTTGTCGATAATCATGATAAACAACGTGGACATGGTGGCGGCGGTAATTACATAACATTTAAGGATGGCAAACTCTACGATTTGGCCAATGTTTTCATGCTCTCCTGGCCTTATGGCTACCCGCAACTGATGTCCAGTTATGATTTTACTGACTCTGACACCGGCCCCCCAAGCGATGGCGACGGACATACCAGACAGATCTATCAAGGCAACCAGCCCAGTTGTTTTCAGGAATGGAAATGTGAGCATCGCTGGCGCCCTATTGCCAATATGGTAGCCTTCCGCAACAACACGCTCTCTGCCTGGCATGTAAATAATTGGTGGAGCAACGGAAACAACCAGATCGCGTTCAGTCGTGGCGACAAAGGCTTTGTGGTTTTCAACAAAGAAAACTCGATACTGGATAGCACCTTTCAAACCGGTATGGCTGCAGGTAGTTACTGCAATATTTTGGCCGGTGATTTTGTCAATGGCAGCTGCAATGGCCCAATCATCATTGTAAACGGGAACGGAACCGCAAAATTATCGGTAGCACCGATGACTGCTGCGGCAATTCATGTCGGCGCCAAACTGCCACCAGCCGAAGCCGTTTGGTTTTTTCGTGGAACGTCCAACGACTGGGACAAAAAGGCAATGACCCGGATTGGCACCACCGATACCTATGAGACTTGCCAAACATTTTCCGGCAAACCCAATCCCCGTTTCAAAATCGACCGTTTTGGCGACTGGAAAGAAAGCTATCCTGGCAGCGACCAAACGATTACCGATGGCAGTTTCCAAATATTGTTCAATGAAAAATCGCACCAGATCACCGTTGCCGCCAATAAAAAATGTGCAACGGATGCCTGGTACATTCGGGGCACAGCCAACAACTGGGATGTAACCCCGATGGATTCCGTCGATAATGAAGATAAGTTCTGTAGTAAGGTTGCTTTCACCAAACAAAATCCCAAGCCGCGCTTCAAGATCGACCATTCCGGCGACTGGAAAGAAAGCTATCCGACACAAGATATGCCGGTTAGCGACTGTGCTACTTATCAAATTTGCTTTAACCACACCAACAAAACAGTTGATGCCAAAAAGCTTGACGACATAAAGACCGGTGCCTGCGGTAATGGAAAACTATCTCTGGGAGCCACTTATCAGCGCGACGCAACTACTTTTGCGTTATGGTCGCCCGATGCTGCCAATGTCCAATTATGGCTTGATGGCAAGCCCTATCCAATGGTGCGAAGTCCTGACGGCAATGGCCTCACCGATGTCTACGCGGTAACGGTTCTGGGTGACCAGCACCTTAAACACTACAATTTCCGAGTCGATGGCCGTGAGGCCCGCGACCCTTATGCCGTGATGGCCGATCCTGCGAGTTCTGACATCAGCGTAGGCATCGTTGTGGATCTGGCCAAAACCGGGCCAACCGGAGGTTGGGCACCTCAGCCGCCCTTAAAGGCGCGCGAGGATTCGGTGATTTACGAAGTCCATATTCGTGATTTCACCATTGATCCGTCTTCCGGAGTAGCGCCTGAAAAGAGCGGAAAGTTCCTTGGCATGGTTCAATCAGGAACAACCCACCAGCAGGGCAAGGTAAAAACCGGGCTTGATCACCTAAAGGAACTTGGGGTGACCCATGTGCAGATTTTGCCTTTTTACGATTTTAAGGCTTGCGGAGCCTCAAAAGACCAATCGACCTGTTATAGCTGGGGTTACGATCCCTTGAATTACAATG
>CAIKYI010000791.1 GCA_903831545.1 uncultured Methylobacter sp.
ACTTGATCCATCACTTTTTGCGCTTGACTGTCCAGCCAATCTTCAAAAAACTTGTCATCAAACATTCGCCCCCCTATTTATTTATCTAAATGTGTTAAATTTTATCATAATAGTACCGTATCAGTATGCCTGACCTGCTCGACTACTAACAAGTTTTTTATCTTTTAAATAGGCAGAGTAAAATAAAAAATACAACCTTTTCCAAGCTCACTATTAAAAGACAATGTCCCATCGTGAGCTTCTATCAGTGAGCGACTAATGGATAAGCCCATACCCATACCTTCAGCTTTGGTGGTGTGAAATGGCATTAATATTTTGAATTGTTGGTCTTCCTGAATACCCGGGCCATTGTCTTTTACGCTCACCTGTATTTCATGATTGGGCGTCAAGTAACTTTGAATGCTTATCTCACCTTTTTTCTTTTCTGGCATGCTGAGTATGGCATCCATGGCATTGCGGATCAGGTTGATCAATACCTGTTCAATTTGAATATGATCAACAGGGATAAAGGGTAGTTTATCTTGAAGTTTAAGTGTAATGCCTATGCTATTTTGCTTTAGCTGATCAGCACAGAACTTGACGCTTTGATTAATCAACTCATTGATGTCCGTCGCTGATCGCTGTTGTGACTTGGACTTGCAGAACTCTTTCATTCGGTGAATGATTTGCCCTGCCCGTAAAGCCTGTTCCTGAGTTTTGGCGGCTACTTCGGCTAATTTTACTAAATCAGGCGTTTCCTTTTTGATCAGATTTAAGCTGACTTGTGCGTAGGTTGCTATTGCGGTTAAAGGTTGATTAACTTCATGAGCTATCCCTGAAGACATTTCACCCATCAGTCCAAGACGGGTTACATGCGCCAGTTGATCCAGATGTTCCTTGGCTTTTTGTTTTCTATTTTGCTGTTCAGTAGTGTCCATTACTGTTCCCAGTATGCGTATCGGCTGAGCCACTTCATTGTAAATAACCCGCCCCCTTACACTGATCCAATGTATTGATTGATCAGGATGAATGATACGGCACTCAAGCAAGAGTTTACCTGTGTCTAACGCCTCATTATAAGCTTGACTGAATTTATCTTGATCATCAGGAATAATATGCCGCATAGCTATTACTTTATTCCACTCACCAGGTGACACTTCATACCCGAAAATCTGATCATGCCCGAGAGAGCGCCAGCAGGTATTACGAATCAAATCCAAGTCCCATACACCTAGCCCGCCACATTCTACCGCAAGCTCAAGCCGTTGCTTGGCTACGTTTAGATCCTCAGTCAACTGCTTGCGCTCAGTAATACCTGAGAGATTGTTCAAAAGTCGATCAATACTGACTGGCTTGGTTATGTAATGCTGAATGCCCAACTCCAAGGCACGAAACAGATATTCGACATCATTGTAGGCGCTTATAATAACAATCGCTTGCTCAGGGTTGATAGATCTAATATCAGCCGCCATCGACAAGCCATTCATTTCCGGCATTTGAATATCAGTTACGACTATATCCGGTTGATGCTCACGATATAACGCCAGGCCTTCCCTTCCATTTTTGGCAATATAGAGCTTGGCAACGTAGTGTTCTAAAATGAATTGAAGCTCTTCCCGGGTTTCCAGGTCATCTTCTACATAAAGAATGCTAACGGCAGACAAATTTGTAAATTTATTTTCTTCAAACATGATGAAATTTTTTAGACTGATGCAGTGATCCGGAAAGATAGCAATAAAGCTGCATAACTTTTAAATTGGCAAGGTAAATAAAACGTGCTGCCTTTATAAAAGGACTATTGAAATACAGTGTCCCATTGTGCCCCCCGCTGCATAGGTATCTACACCAGTAAAAATCTGGGGCATTCCGCCAGGGAGATATCTATGCCCCCTACTGATGGATAAAACCATCTCTTCATTTTTTTACATGCTGTTTTAGTATCAAATAATCTTTATAAAATTTATCGTATTCATCCAGTTCTTCGACTTTACAATAGTCAACTTCCGGTGTTTTAAATACCTCTAAAATTTGTTGTGCTCGTACACTTTGACTGAAATTCTCTGAAATGGAAGTAAATTCTTTTAGGAACGGATAATTAAAACGAAAATAACTAAAGTTTTTACTTCTGACAGGGAATTGGGCCAGAACTTTAATTTTGTTTTTTATATCTGGGTTTAGCTCGCTTGCTATATCGAAAGTACTTTTGTAAATTACTGCAGAATCCGCTTTATCAAAAAAAACATCAAGGATAATACGTTTGGATTTTTGTTGGTGTTGCACTAACAAGCCTATGTTTCTATAGCTTTGATTAAGTGCTTTTAATACCTCGGTGTCGAGAAATATCTCGGCCAATTCATCGTTCTCTTGCATCACCAGACGTTTTCCGCGTAAATCTTTAGCGCCATCAATATTTTTATCTGTGCGTGCAATTAACAGCAAATAATCTGATTTTTTATTTTCAAGTACGCCCATAAAACCATTTGCTAAGTCTTCGCGTCTGAAGAACCGCGAAATCAGTAAAGGCGGAGCGACAATCATATCGAGTTCACCCCTTGCAAACGCTAGTGCAAGATCCTCAATACGAGTAAACAAGAAGGCTTCAGATGATATTATATTAATGTTTAGTTTCTTTGCTTCAACGACTAAAAGATCCTTTGCCCAAAAATTTAACGACACTTCAATGTCGGCTTGATTGGCCTGTTCAGAAATTGAACTGGCAAAAAAACCCATATTTAAACGTGCTTCTTTTAGCGGAGAATCTATAGCATAAGCTGGGGTACATAACGATAAACAGGCAGCTAAAATAGTGCCAATAAACTTTTGTTGGTTAGTCTTTAAAAAACCACGTCCCCACACCATCTTCCCGCACTCCTGCCTAGAGAAATCGGTCAATGATCCGATATTTGGGGCGATAGTGCTAGTTATTTTGCCAATGACCAAAATCGTGTAGGTTAATGTAAGCAAATCCCAATTATCTCTGACTTTTAAAATACGCAGTTAAGCTGGTTTTTTGCTCTAGCGGCCCAGGATCTGAAAACGGATTGACGCTATCACGAGTATCCAGGCCCATGATTATCTATACTTAGGTGCATATCAGGCATTAAAAAGGTATTATTCCCGTCAGCATCATTTTTCTTTCCTGCCGTTTATAATGCGGATTAAAGGTATATGGATCATTCTTTAAAAAACGTCATTGTCAGTACCGTTGCTATTTCTAAACGTGCTCGGGTAATTTTTCGGGGCAAGTCCTTCGCATTTACAACAGACCAAGTATGAAACCAAGTACCCTGGCCTTGCTGAAACACTACATTTTCTGCGGGTTTGCCTGCCTGTTTTTGATTGCTTTACCAGGATGCGAAAGTCAGGACAACTCCTCTTCTAGCCTCACTGTGCCGACCCAGACCACCATTACCGTATTGATTTGGGCTCCAGACTGGCCAGAGGAGATGCTCCAGATTGCGGCCGCCTTCAATAAGCTAAATCCCGATATAAGTGTGAATGTGCAATTCATGATCGGTAACTCGGTCGAAGAGAATATTAAGCCCAGAATCGCCTCCGGCAATCTCCCCGACTTGATGTCGGTCAATCCAAACGCTTATACAGCTGAGCTGGCAGATCAGGGCATCCTGGCTGATCTTGGCCAGACGGTGGCCTGGAATAATATGCTCGACAGTCTTAAGTCGGATTGGAGTACGCTCGGCAACAAGCATTTTGGAATCGCCGGCGGGGTTGCAACCACATTGATGTATTACAACAAGTCTCTGTTCGCCAAGGCAGGAATAACGGCACTACCAACCAATTTTGATGAATTCCTGGCCGTTTGTGCGCAACTAAAGAAATCCGGTTACACTCCGATTATGTGGAACGGCGGTTTTCCTAACATGCTGGGCAACGGTCCGTTCAGCTTTGGTTTTGCCAATAACGTAGTGGCATTACAGCCCGCCTGGAAGGAAATGATTGCCGATGGTACGCTAGACCTGAACACTCGCCAAACCGCCGACATCTTTGCCAAAATACTGTTAATTGCACAGCGCGGCTATGCCCAGGACGGCTATATGGATACCAATTACGATGATGGTATCCGCCTGTTCTCTGAAGGCAAGACCGCTATGGCCTTCCAGGGTAGCTGGGCCTCGGGTCTGCTAATGCATGGCAACGGCTTTCAAACCGGTGTCTTCATTCCGCCCTGGAATGCGCCGGGCAAAAAAGTTGTACCGATAATCGGCAGCGAGACAGGGTTCGCAGTTAGTGAAACGCCCAATAAGGTGGCGGCAATACAGTTTCTCGAATTTATGTTCAGCAAAGGCTTTCCTATCCTGCAGAACAAACGCCACAACATCGCTCCTCTTAAACAGGTTGAAGGCACGGTGATAAACGACCCCCTAATCATCAACTACACCAATACAGTCAGCTCCTACCCGATTACGGCTAGCCCCTATTACTCTTTCTTGCCTGCCAACACCATCGATTTACTCCATCCACTGCTCCAAGATGTGCTTTTCAGGAAAACCACGCCGAAACAGGCCGCAAAAATCCTGGACGCATCAATTAAGAACGAAGCCAAGAAACACTATAAATAAGCGCGATGACCCTATTCATAGAAAACACCTTCGAACGCTTATCCTTGCTGCTGTTAGGTCAGATCAAAAATCGCTACCGATTGATCAATTCCTTTGTTCTGATCGCTCTGCTTCCATTACTCATCCTGGGGTACATCTCTTATATCGAATCGACCAGAGAGATTGAAGAGAAAACGAGGGTATTCTCGACCGAGGTGGTCAAGCAGGTAGCCAAGAATGTGCAACTGCGAATGGCGCAGATCGATGCCGAAAGTGATGACATCGTGCTGTCCAACCGGGTGCAACATGCACTGACCGAGGCAACTGGCAGCAATGGTACTGCGCGTGGAGATATGACCAAGATGCTGCTTGAACTCTATGGCTCGTCCGATTACATTAATCAGAAATACCTGCTCGACAAAACCAATAAAATCATGGACAGCCAGGTGTTCGCTCAACTGACAAAAGGTGTGGTGCGATTTATTGAGCAGGTACCCCGTCAGCAAAGTCGTCCATACTGGGGCAGCTACGACAACGGAGTGGGACAACAAAGCCTGGGCATGCTGCATCCCATCATCAGCAAGAACAGTAATCAGCAGCTCGGCAGTCTGCTCCTGGTGATCCGTCCAGAGCACTTTTCAACCATTTTCGATGACGTCAACCTGGGCAACGGCACCGACATTTTTATTCTCGACGCCAGTAATGGCAAAGTAATCGTCTGGCAGCGCGGTAAGCCGTTCGGCACAGCCGATGATTCGGCCGACCCGGCTTTGGTCGATAGAATTGCGCATAGCATTCGTGGTAACGAGCAGAGCAGCTTCGTCGCGTTTACTGGTCAAAAGCAGGTAAAATTCCTTGCCGCCTTCACACAGATCCCTGATACCAGCTGGTTTGTAGTCAGCACAATTCCGGTAGACAAACTGACGGCCGAAGCACAATCGGTGCGCAACAAGACCATTCTGATCGGCCTTCTGTGTTTTTTGTTTTCGATCGTTTTGGCCTACATCAGCATCGCTCTCGATAGGAAAGTTGCCTCAGAAAAGCTAAGCGTCAGTGAAAAGCGTTTTCGCTCGATGATCGAGGCAATCCCGGATACGATTATCCTTAAGGATGACCAAAGCCGCTGGGTAATTGCCAATGAATCGGCCAAGCAGTTATTCCGTCTACACGACAGTTCCTGGCAGGATAAAACCGACATGGAATTGGCAAAACTGCACCCGGAACTCAATGACGTGCACGAAAAATGTCTGGCAGGTGATATACAGGCATGGGAAGCGGGTGAACTAACCTTGTTTGCCGAGACTGTCGTGAGCGAAGATGGTCAGAGCCATGACTACGAAGTACGCAAAGTACCGATTTATGGCGCTCAAGGTCAACGTGAAGCTTTGCTGGTTATCAGTCACGACATTACTGCGCGTAAAAAAGCAGAAAATTACGAACGCTTTCGTAGCCAAATATTGGAGCTATTAGCGGGCGAAAATTTACTTTCCAGTATTCTCGAAGCAATAGTGCTGGGCGTGGAAAATCTTAATC
>CAIKYI010000792.1 GCA_903831545.1 uncultured Methylobacter sp.
AAACTGAGGGTATTAAGCACCTGATTAATAATTTCCGGTACTTCTTCCGCAATATTGGCTCCTTCGAGTGTGGCAAAAACTTCTGTAGTCATGTTTTCAAGACGATTGCAAAGTCGGCTGCCCACGGCAATGATGCCCGAGTAAGACTTATCGGTGATTGCCTTAATCAGGCTTTCGTTAAAGTCGCCGCAAAACCCCCGTTCCGCTCCCAGCAAAATACAGAGATGAGTCAGGTCGTCAGGGGCGGAAGCGCAGGGATAAAAATTCATAAAATCCAGCGCAGCGTGTTCAATATTAGCGACAGATTGACCCTGCATGGTTTTAAAACGTAACAGTTTATGAATTTCCATGAACGCCAGATTTTTCATGGCATTTAAAATACTGCGTATTTCTTTGAGTTGAGAAATATGCAGTTGCAGTTCCCGACTTAGACTCATGCGATTGATTCGTGGTTAAGCCATTCTTTAAGCGTCTTTTGCCATTGTTCTGAAGGACTATCCAAAGTCAGTGTCGTCGCTTTTACACCTTGGTTAATCAGCTTAAGCATCTTTGTAATATCTTTGGCATCCGTTTGATTAAACAGCCCAAAGTTAAACGCGATCAGCCAGGCCAGTTGAAAAATAGTGCTGTGCGGAACCAGTCGCTCCTGCTTTAATAATTCCCGTAGCAACCTTCCCCGTTTTATTCGTGCTTCCATTGAGGCTTCAAGACGTTGCCCAAAACGGGTGAACGCTTCCAGTTCCAGAAATTGCAGATAATCCAGTTTCATTTGCCCGGCTTGGTCACGAATACTCGCGTCCTGGGCTTTTCCACCTATTCGCGATACCGAGCGGGTGATGTCGATGGCCGGCCGAAAGCCCGATACAAATAGGTCATTGTCCAGATAGATTTGTCCGTCAGTAATGGAAATCAGGTTGGTTGGAATGTAAGCGGCAATTTCGCCCTGTTTGGTTTCGATGATCGGCAAGGCAGTCATACTGCCGCCGCCATTTTCGGCATTTAGACAAGTAGAACGTTCCAGCAGACGGGAATGGACAAAAAAAATGTCGCCCGGAAACGCTTCGCGGCCTGGTGGGCGACGTAGCAACAAAGACAGTTCACGATAGGTTCTGGCATGGGTGGATAAATCATCATAAATTATCAGCGTATCCCGACCCTGAGCCATCCAGTATTCGGCCAACGCGCAACCGGCAAACGGAGCGATATATTGCAAGCCGGGCAGGGCGCTGGCTTCCGCGACCACGCAAACGGTGTAATCTAATGCGTCATATTTTTTCAGGGTTTCAAGCGTACTGACTACGGCGGAACGTTTCTGCCCGATTAGCACGTAAATGCACAGTACATTTTTACCTTTCTGGTTAATGACGGTATCCAGAGCGATTGAGGTGCGGCCTAGTCCCTCATCGCCCACAATCAATTGCCGTTGACCTTTGCCTATCGGAATCAGTGTGTCGATGATTTTAATGCCCGTGTACAAGGGTTTGTGGACAAAATCGCGGGCAATAATGGCGGGTGAACTTTTTTCCATATTTTCGCGCCCGGATGGAAATGGCAAGCCTTGTCCGTCCAGTGGTGTTCCCATGGGGTCAATAACCCGGCCTAAAAATGCGTTGCCTACCGGAATGCTGAGTGAATGTCGCGAGCGATAAACCGTGGTGCCTGCAGTCAACGCTTCGGTTTCGTAGAGTAAGATTGCGCCGATGCGGTCGCGGTTAAGGTCAAAAACCATACCCCGGCTGCCGTCGGCAAAAACCAAAATATCTTCAATAGCCGCCGAGGGCAGTCCTTTAATCCAGCTTATGCCGTCGCCGATCGACACCACCGTACCTTGTTCGGTAACACTTAGTTCAAGTTGATAATTAGCGAGCCAGTCGGCTTGTTTATCAAGTAAGCCGGGAGTGACATTATTTTGATTCATAATCAAATTCGGTAAAACCGATCAGTTCATGCAGCAGATTGGCGTTTAATACCCAAGCGCCGATATCGAGGCGCAGACCGGCAATTAAGGCAGTATCCTGATGATATTGAAAATTGAGTCGGTTGTTAATCAAGCCTTCCAGCTTTTGCTCCAGTTGCTGGCTCATGTCTATGGGTAAAGGAAATGCGCTGGTAATTTTAATTACTACCGATTTTTTATTTTCCGGCGTAGTTAAATTCAGTTTACATATTTCAGGTAACGTTGTTAGTTTGTTTAGCGTTAAGGTAAATAAACGCCTCTCCAACTCTGGTCCGGCGGTTTGTTCCAGCAGCAGTGAGGCAAATTTGGCGCCATTTTGCAGGGCTTGCTTTTCGGCCTGTTGCTGGAGTTCCTGTTGTTGTCGTGATAGCGTCACTTTGGCTTTTTGCCGTTCTTGTTCAAGATCAGTATTCAGCTGGTACAGTTGCGTTGCTTTTTCGACATCAAGTTGTCGTTGGAGCGCGGTCATAGCGCTCTGTTTTTCTTGCTCCCACAGTTTTTGGCGATCTTCATAAAGGCTGCGTTGTTGTTCGGCTTCTTTTTTCAGGTTTTTTGCATCGGCAAGTGACTGGTCAATAAACTGTTTACGTTTGGCAATCACATTCAGTAAAGGTTTGTAAAAAAGCTTTTGCAAAATCCAGATCAGAATCAGGAAATTGATGATCTCAAGCACAAAGGTGGATAGATTGAATTCCATAGGCTTTTATATTCACAAGGTTCAAGATAGACAGTTTAAAATCAGCGGTTGTTCTTGGCATAAAGCTTTTCACCATGAGCCTTGCGCCTCTTGTTAGTTTTTTATTTAACAATGTACTCAAGTAACGGATTTCGAAACAGCACGATCAAAATAATAACCAGACAATAAATCGCCAGTGATTCGATCATGGCCAGGCCGATAAACAGGGTGCGCATGATTGAGCGTTCCGATTCGGGTTGTCGCGATAAAGCATCCAGCGCACTGCCGATGGCTTTGCCCATGGCCAGGGCAGGAAGCATGACCCCCAGCGCGATACCTATAATAGCGGCAATACTCGAACCCAGGACAATTGAGGCGATGTCAGACATAAATTACTCCGGTGAATTAAGTTGTTGGGATTGCATCGCGCCGGCCAGATAGATCAGAGCCAGCATGCCAAAGATATACGCTTGTACCAGCGCCTCTATAATATGCAGCATTAAAATCGGAATCGGCGCAAGAAAGCCTGCAACCAGCAAGATCAGCATGGCAGCCATCTCAAGGCTCATCATATTGCCGAATAAGCGGATTGCCAATGCCAGGGTACGGGTGAATTCGCTGATAATATGAAAAG
>CAIKYI010000793.1 GCA_903831545.1 uncultured Methylobacter sp.
ACCATGCGCACTTATCTCAACCTCATGCAGCACGTGCTGGATAACGGCACCAAAAAATCAGATCGCACCGGCACCGGCACAGTCAGCGTTTTCGGCTATCAGATGCGCTTCGATCTGGCCGCAGGCTTTCCGCTGGTCACCACCAAGAAATGCCACATGAAGTCCATCATCCACGAACTACTGTGGTTTCTGCAGGGCGACACCAACATCCGCTACCTTAAGGAACATGGTGTCAAAATCTGGGATGAATGGGCAAATGAAGCCGGCGATCTGGGGCCGGTTTATGGAAAACAATGGCGTTCCTGGGAAGCTATCGATGGTCGCGTAATCGACCAGATTAAAATCGCCGTCGATCAACTCAAAAACAATCCCGACTCGCGCCGCATCATCGTCTCCGCCTGGAACAAAAAACCCCCTAAATCACTACTAGTTTGATACCGTTTAAAAAAATTCATTTAATTTCAATATATTACATAAAATATAAACTAGTAAAAACTACAAGTTTGACTTACCAGTTTAAACTCAAGCCACCTACCCCTCTTTTATTTCATTAGTCGAAATCTCCTTCCCCCGGATCCATTCAATCTCACTTTTCACCTGATCAAGCATTCTCGTCGTATCAACCTCCCCAGCCTCATATAAATAGGTCATCGTCATCAGGGTAAGTGGATGAATCCCCATTCGCTCCGACAACGACTGAATTTTTTCTAATGTTGGACTTTTCAATCCCCGCTCTAGGCTACTCAAATAAGTTCTGCTGGAGACATCCGAGAAATCCTCTTGGCTGAGATGATTTGCAGTCCGAGCCGCACGCAGAGCCTGGCCAAATGATTTTTCAATACTCATAAATACTCCTTGTATATGGGAGTACCATCTAGCCAGAATGAACACTATAGAGCTACAATCTATAGTGTTCATTTACTAACGCGCAGATCATGTTTAAAACAGACGCTTCAAACAAAATTGACCTAATTTCTAATGATGTTGAGTACGGGTGGGAGCATGTCAGCCTATTTTTTCAACATTACTGGCTTTACGTAACATATGAAATCCTTGATAAAAATAATGCGGATCGGGCAAAAAATGAGATCCCTACAGAAACGGTGATATTTTGGCGGATCAGGCATTTAATCGAGCTATCCAAAGCGAGCAGTGTGAAAATTAAATTCGTGGACCTTGGCAGCCCGGGCTATATGAATGGCTCGGAACGATGGAAAATGGAACCTCTGCGCGAAATTTGGCTTTGCGCTGATCCGGCGAAGCCGGACACACCGTGCAAATTTTTTGTGCTTGAAAATGGCATCCGTTACAAGGATTTGATGGGAGGCGAGACCGTTGAGGGCTTCAAAGAGGATCAGCTAATTTTCAGCGTGGATGCCTTGTAGGTTTTGAATAGTGATATTTCATAAGGAAAAGGCATGCCTGAACAAATCGCATCCAATAACCAGGATAACAATATTATCGAACTGTTAAAGTCATTCTCAGAAATCACCGATCCTGATTTTATTCAGTTTGGGCGGCATCTCCGGGAATTTAAGGCGCAGCTATTTGCTGTATTTCCTGATGGTCAGAGAGTTGAGTTGTATATTCCGCCCCCTCAGGAGTGAAATTGGTAACGCGGCAGTCAATATTTATCTGGTATGCATTTATCATAATAGCCACGGCGCATAGTATCTCGAATTATTTTATCCTTATAAAACAAGGAGCTTTATCAAAATAATCGCATGCTAATTTTTTCATTTCTATTTTTGTGAGTGTCGAATGTTTCTGTTCTTAGATTTCGACGGCGTTCTTCACCCACAATACGACGGCGTGCCGACGCCTGTAGGTGAGGTGTTTTGCCATTTATCGCTTTTTGAATCGATCATGCGCGATTTTCCACACGTTGAGATCATCATTAGCTCAACCTGGCGTTACCAGTTTTCGATTGAAGAGTTGCGTTCAAAGTTTTCGCCGGACATCGCCGGTCGTATTGTCGGGATGACACCGCAAACAGAACATGATGAAAGGGAGTATGTACAGGCCAGACGTGAGGTTGAAATTCTAGAGTGGCTCGCAATTTCAGGGCGCTCAGATGCTGCATGGATTGCACTTGACGATGCTGCATGGTTATTTGATAAGCATCGTGATCGGTTGGTACACTGCACTTGGTACGTTGGGCTGAACGATGAGGTGGAATTAAAACTAAAGAGTGCACTCGCATCGCTAGTCTATACAGCATCCAATTTTTGATCGGAACATAAATTTCGCCGCTAGCAAACTAGGTGCTCGTGACTAAGATAGTTTGAGTTATACCAGTCAACCAAATATTAACGGTGAAATACCGTTTCTTGGCCTTATGTGGCGCGCTCATAAGGGCGAACAATGGATGTGGCGATTATTCACGATTGAATGGTTTTTCTTGAACTGGTCTGACGGCCCGGTTCTCGGCCTTATGTGGCGCGCTATAGTTCCAGGCGCGCACCCGCGAGGGCCGCGATTCGATGCTCGTGAGATTGACCCGGTGCCGGGCGAACGGTTTCAGAATGTGGTACAGGGCC
>CAIKYI010000794.1 GCA_903831545.1 uncultured Methylobacter sp.
ATGACTTTATGAGTTCAAGGCGCGTACTGATTTCTTCATCATCAAGACGAGGCGTGAAGATAGTCGAGTAAATTTTTTTCCACATGC
Organism: uncultured Methylobacter sp.; assembly: GCA_903831545.1. Taxonomy (GTDB): domain Bacteria; phylum Pseudomonadota; class Gammaproteobacteria; order Methylococcales; family Methylomonadaceae; genus Methylobacter_A. The sequence goes on from CAIKYI010000794.1 coordinate 88, forward strand.
GAAAAGCTTCAAATGAGGCAGTAGATTCTTTAATATGACAATGATATTAAATTATTGTGACAGTTTTATGACGGCGCTGAAATGTGGCTATTGATTATGAATATCAGACCGTATTTTGGATATTATTTACCAGAGCCCTGATTTTTTGTTCAACGATTCGCCATGAGAGCAATAGGGGTTTACGCAGGATGTTAATGGTCAGCACATCTTCCTTAACCTGATAGTTCGCCTCAATTCCCAGTCCTTTAAGAAAGCCATTTTCAGCGTCGCCGGTAAATCTTAAGCCATTTCTTTCAGCGGCTTGCCGAGCTTTTAAAATTAGAGTGTCGGGATGCCCTGCAAATTTGACTGAAATGGATTTTTTCATTTTTCTCAATACACAATTAAAAATTCAGCAGCTTTATAACTTAATTTACTTCAATACCCTAATGTTTAAGAATGATCGGAGGTCTATCCGAAGAACTAAACCTTTCTGGCCAGCAATAACTATAGTAGGATTCGATATTGTATTTTAACGTTAATGCCGAGTTGATATAATTTCAAAAGCACTTCATTTTACTTGTACTTTCTGAGGAAAAATTGAATATGATTAAAATTGATGATTTTTTAAAGACCGGAACGCCAATGGGAATAGCCATTGGCATTGGCGCAACGGTGTTTGCAACTGCAGTAATTCCTGCACTGCCGGTGCTTGCCAAAGCAGCGCGCCCCATGGCCCGCGCCGCTATCAAATCCGGTTTGTTGCTTGCGGAACGAGGGCGTGAATTGATTGCCGAAGTCAGTGAAGAACTTGAAGACGTTCTTGCCGAGACCAAAGCGGAGCTGCTGCGGGAAAATACGGCGTCTGAAGTCGCGGAGTTTACTGAGGTCACTACGCAAAAAGATGACTTATGAAAACTATCGGGAAGTATCCCGCCGCCTACATTAAACATCAATTGCCCGGACGGGTCAGGATCAAAATTCCGCAAAAAAAAGGCGATTTTGATTATTTTGATCGGCTTGCCGAGCAATTTTCGGGTTGTCCTGGCATCAGTCAATTGCAGCTTAACCCTGTAGCGGGCAGTCTGTTGATTTGCCACGGGGCAGAGACTCAATTTTTGACTATTGCGGAATTTGCACAAACAAATGGCTTGTTTTCGCTGATTGATCCTCCCGAGGAAATTATTACAATCCCCCCTTTACCGCTTGCCAGGCTCACTGCTGATAGCTTGGGTAATATTGACCAGCTGCTGCTTGGTTTTAGTCGAGGTCGACTCGACAGTCGCACCCTGTTAATCATGGCATTAATCGGTCTGGCAGTGCGGCAGGGTACCCGGGGTAATGTTATGGGAGCCGCTTCCAGTCTGATTTGGTACGCTTTTAGATTATTGAAAGAAGAAAGCGAAAAGACTTTTGATCTAAGTAAATATGACGATCCGCTGTAACAATTCGGATTGGTTTTCAGAATAAATTCACGCAACTTTCCCATAATCAGCATAGGTTAAAGCTTCTTTAACTAAGCATTCGATCCGACCACGAATTTGTTGTCGCAATTTGCACGCATGAGCCAATACAACTGCGTTAACTCTGGATCAAGTTCAGTGTAGTCACTGGTTTATCCGGCTGATGTTGATGTCTGTCTGATCTGGATGACAGCAGTTTTTTTGTTTATTCATCGATTTGTAACATAGTGTCTGTATAAAATATAAAGAGTAATTTAATTATGTGATTAATAAATTTTAGCTTACAGCATTAGTTACAGTTTTTTAGAGGTTGATAAGCTGCGTTTTAAATTTATTTAAACTAACTAAAATTTATAGTAAATTTTTTACTATTGAGCCATCTTCCATTTCATGGTTTCTGGTTTTGAAGTTGTTTTTACAACTGAAAAAATGATTTTTTATCTAACTATATTTAGTGACAGATCTATGAAGATGAAGTTTTGTTTATGTGTTTCGTTAGTAGCTATTCTGTATGTTCAATGTATAGCAACTGTACAGGCAGATGAATTTACACCCTATGCCCATAAAATGCCCTCTGATCTACCAAATGATGTAGATCAGGAAAAATCGACGCGCGTTATTGTCCGTTACTATGATGCAGCGATAGAGACAGAGATTAAAAGCCTGGAAAGTAGCCCCCAAAATGACAAACCTCATAAGGCCAGGATATTGGATATTAAAGCCCAGCGTTATGGTGAATTAAAATCCAGGTCAACGCCAAAAATGGACAAAAACCGCTATAACATAGAGCGTGATTACAGTCATTTGCCCATGAATGCTATCACAATCAAGGGAAGAGCCGGTTTGCTTCAGCTTTTGGCCGATCCTGCCGTGGTCGAGGTTTATCGGGATAGACAGTTACATCATAATTTAATCCAGAGCGCGCCCTTGATAAAGTCGTCTGAAGCCTATACGCAGACTGGCTTCAATGGTTCAAATACAATGGTTGTTGTACTTGATACGGGGGTGAATTATAGCTTAAGTGACTTTGGTAGTTGTACGGCGCCGGGCGTTCCGGCAAATTGTCGGGTAAAAGTCGCACAGGATTTAGCTGTTCCGGATAATTTACTGGATGATGATGGACATGGGACTAACGTATCGGGCGTTGTGGCAAATATTGCCCGAGGCACTCAATTGGCTGTATTTGATGTGTTTGATGGCACAGGTGCTTATGATTCGGTGATTCTTCAAGGTATGAACTGGGCGCTGGCCAATCAGCTTACCTACAACATCGCTTCAATCAGTATGAGTCTGGGCGATGGCATTAATAATACAACGCAGTGTTCAAATACAAGGAGTAATCCTTATGTTGTAGCCATTGCAAACGCCTACACGCAAGGGATTCTGACAGTCATTGCTTCGGGAAACGAGAACTTTACCAATGGGCTTTCCGGGCCGGCTTGTACACCCAAAGCAGTTTCTGTCGGTGCGGTCTATGACAGTAATATGGGCGCCAGAAATTGGGGTGTTGGCTGTAATGATACAACCACCGCAGCCGATAAAGTCACCTGTTTCTCCAATTCGGCGTCCTTTTTAAGTGTGCTTGCGCCGGGTTCCGAAATTACCGCAGCGGGTATTACCATGAGCGGTACCTCCCAAGCGACTCCGCATGTAGCGGCAGCCGTTGCCATGCTGCACGGTGCAAGACCTCTGGACTTACCTGCGGACACTTTATCCCGATTAACTACAACCGGAGTATCGGTGACTGATACGCGTAACGGTATAATTTTTCCGCGCATTAATGTCCTGGCGGCACTGGGGTCAATCATTGCTACGAATGACAGTATAACGAGTAGTAGAGTGTTACTGGGCACGACCAAGCAAACAATCACCACGGTCAATGCGACTACAACCAATCAGTCAGCTACTAAGGAATCAGGTGAGCCCAATCATGTCGGTAATGCCGGCGGAAAATCAGTTTGGTTCGAGTGGATGGCGCCAGTAACGGGTTATGTCAGTATAGATACGCACAGAAGTAATTTCGATACGCTATTGGCGGTCTATACCGGAACTACCATGAGCACGCTAACGGCAGTTGCTGCAGGCTGTATGATGCTTGACGGGCAACTGAAAAATGAAGACGCGTTACTGATACAGGAAAATGGTTCGGTTTGGC
>CAIKYI010000795.1 GCA_903831545.1 uncultured Methylobacter sp.
TGACTTGTTCGGTGATATATCGCTTGTCCTCCGGGGGCACCATCACTGGATCGGTAAAAAATACATCCATTGCCCGCATTCCTGTACTGGTTGCATAGCCCCAGGCGGTTATCTGGATCGGCGCCGGTTTGCGTGCAAAAACCAGCAGGCGGTTGCCTGCACTGTGTCCGGACAAATCAACTAAAATATCGATTTTATCCTCCCGGATCATTTTTGTTACGGCATCATCCGATATACTGCTTATATTTCGCCAAGCCGTCACGTTTTTCCTGAACAGTTCGGTGAAGCGGTCATCCTTTCCCTTAAAATTGGAGTAGGCAAAGACATCAAACTGTGTTCGGTCATAGCAGGTCAGCATGCCGCCAAAAACCCTTACGGCGGAATGATCCTTGAAGTCGGCGGATACATAACCAATACGTAGGCGGCGTTCTGGATCAGGAACATTTGAGTGCGCCTGCTGTTGATGCAAATGGGCGGCGTGTGTTGCATCCCATCGCATGCGCTCTTCCTGCAAAGAAGCGAGGTCTTTGCCAATCATTAAATCCAGGGTAAAAATCAGGTTGCTATGGGTGAGAATAGCGTCCGGCTTGATCTCCAGCGCGCGTCGGTAACTGACTTCAGCCTCGTCGAGTCGGCCCATATTACTTAGACTAAGACCTAGGTTGCCATGTGCCCCTGCGAAATCTGGATTGATCTTCAGCGCCTGTCGGTAACACGGCTCAGCCTCGTCAAGTCGACCCTGCTCCATGAAGGTATAGCCCAGATTATTATGTGCCTCTGCGTAATCAGGATTGATCTCAAGGGCCCTTCGCTGACTGGACTCGGCTTCATCAAATCGGCCTAGATCAATGAGAGCAAGGCCCAGGTTGCTATGCACTTCCGTGTAATTCGATTTGATCTGTAGCGCTCGCCGATAGCTGACTTCAGCCGTGTCGAGACGACCCAGATTAACGAAGATATTACCCATGTTGCAATGCGCCTCCGGGTAATCAGAATTGATCTCCAGCGCCCGTTGGCAACTGGCATTGGCCTCGTCGAGTCGACCCAACTCCATGAGAGTGACGCTCAAATTGCTATGTGCCTCTGCGTAGTTTGGTTTGATCTCTACTGCACGCCGGTAACTGGCATACGCCTCGTCGAGGCGATTTAGGCTTTTGAAGATGTTGCCTTGGTTGTAATAGGCCTCAGCGAAATTTGGATTGATTTCCATCGCTCGCCGGTAATTAGTCTCGGCCTCATCGAGTCGACCCAGCGCTATGAGGGTATTGCCCAGGTTACTATACGCCTCAGCGTAATCGGGCTTTATCTTCACAGCCCGGATGTAGCTGACTTCAGCCTCGTCGAGCCGTCCCAGATCATAGAGGGTAAGGCCCAGGTTGTTATGTGCCTCGGCATGATTCGGGATGATTTCTAACGACTTGCAGTAGCAGGCTTCAGCCTCCTCAAGCCGGCCCAGATCCTTGAGGGCATTGCCGAGGTTGTAATGCGCATCGGCAAAATTTGGTTTGATCTCCAGTGCTTGCCGGTAACAGGCTAAAGCCTCGTCCAGACGACTCAGATCTTTGAGAGCATTACCCAAGTCACTGTGAGCCTCTGCGCAATCTGGATTGATCTCAAGAACACCGCGGTAGCTGGCCTCGGCCTCGTCCGGCCGACCCAGTTCAGTAAGGATTATGCCGAGGTTATAATACGCCTCAGTATCACCCGGCGACAGCGCCGCGGCTTTTTGCATGGGTATCAGGGCGTCCTCATTCCGTCCCAACTGCTTGAACAATGCGCCTAATGCCTTCCAGCCAAATCCGTGCAAAGGGAAGCGAACTGTCATTGCCTGAGCGAGAGCCACCGCTTCTGTGTATCGCCCCTCGGTGAACAGAGCCACCACTGTATTTATCTCCTGAGGATTGGGGCTGACCAACATTGTTTTTTTTGAAGCTTTGCTGGGCTTGGAAGGTTTTTTTATTTTGAATTTAGACATGAGTTTTTCTCTTGGCTCCCGAGAGTCATATTAGGCAGTGTGTCCCCAAATTAATAAAATATTCATCCCTTTTACCTGGCCAACATAACCTGGTTTCTGCCGTTCTTTTTGGCTTTATACATGGCCTCATCGGCACGTTTAATGAAGTATCAACCGTATCATCACCACGCAAGGCACCCACGCCCAAGCTTACCGTTATCTTGATAGTAGCCATGTCGTAAACCAGAACATGCAATTCAATGGGCTTGCGAATGCGTTCCGCCAATAATTTGGCACCGGCAAGATCGGTATCGCTTAATAAAATTACAACTTCTTCACCACCCACGCGAAACATGGCATCACTACTGCGCAAACTCTCCTTGATCCATTTAGCTACCGCAGCCAGCGCGATACCGCCGCATTCGTGCCCATACTGATCATTAATGGCTTTAAAATGGTCAATGTCCAGAAAAATAATGGCTAAGTTTTTAGTATGACGTAAGGCCAGACTTCTTTCCCGTTTAACAGCGTCATTGAAAGAGACTCTGTTATTGGTTTGAGTAAGCGGGTCGGTATAAGCCATTTTTAACGCCTGATGAAATAACGTCGCGTTTCTTAACGGGTAAATTAAGCAGCTCAATAACGTTTCCAACAACTTTATTTCAGCTGCGCCAAACCGGTGGTTGCGCATAAGCTTTAACACGCCCAGTTGTTGTTCCTCAACTTTAAGTTCGTAACTGTAAGAATGCCGGGTAAAAACACCGCTTTTAAGTTCCAGATCAAACTCTGCATTGGTGTAAACATAAGCACTATGAGGGATCATGTTTACAATCTTGCCAA
>CAIKYI010000796.1 GCA_903831545.1 uncultured Methylobacter sp.
ACATTTTTACTTGCAGCATAGGCACCATTTCAGGTTGACGCGCCGCGCCTTCCAGAAATTTTCCACCCAACAGACCGAAGCCTATTGCTGTTCCTAAAGCGCCCATACCCAAAACCAGACCTACTGCAATAGCAGTCATGCCTTGTACGTCAGCAATCAATCTTGCAATTTCCATGAAACCTCCAAACGGTTAGTTGTTATAAAATAAAGTTAAAAAGTTATTAATGATCTTCGTGCGCCATACCCAGATAGACAATGGTTAACACCATGAATATAAAAGCCTGGAGCGTGATAATCAAAATATGAAATATAGCCCAGGGAAAGCTCAACACCGGCTGTAGGTACCAGGGCAAAAGGGCTATCAAAATAAAGATCAATTCACCCGCATACAGGTTTCCGAATAACCGCAGTGCCAACGAAATAGGCTTGGCCAATTCTTCGACCAACTTCAACAGCAGGTTGAACGGCAACAACCAGGGACCAAACGGCTGAAACATCAACTCCTTGGCAAAGCCCCAGGGGCCTTTTATCTTGATGCTGTAGAAAATAATCAAACAGAACACCGAGATAGACATTGCGAAAGTTGCATTCAAATCAGTACTCGGTACGACGCGCAGATATTCAATACCCATCAATGATCCGATTAACGGCAAAATATCAACCGGGAACAAATCCATGAAGTTCCACATGAACACCCAGCAAAAAATGGACAAGGCCAGCGGGGCGATAAGTTCATTTTTACCATGAAAACTGTCTTTAACCTGGTTATCGACAAATTCAATCAGCATTTCCGCAAAATTTTGCACCAGACCTGGAACGCCGGCAGTTGCTTGTTCTGCTGCCCGCTTAAAAAACCAGATAAACAGGCCGCCCAGAGCGGCTGAGAAAAACAGCGTATCCAGATTCAATGCCCAGAAACCCTCGCCCACGGTTAGCGGAGTTAAATGGTGAATAATATAACCGGTTGCACCTTCGGCGGCATGAACTTCGGTAGCCATCGTTCCTCTCTAAATATGTGAATGTCAGCGCATCAACAGCGCGAACCAAAAAACCGATAATGCTGCCATGTATACTGCCAGCAGCACGAGTATTTCTATGTTTGGTAGTTGGAAAATCATAAAAAACAGCCCGGCCGTTAATAATAATTTGCCTGATTCCCCCGCATAAAAAGAATTTACAATCTTTCTTGCCTCCTGCCCAGCAGATTTATAGACCCGCAACGCAAAATACAGGTTGGGAATAAATGCCGCCGCTCCGCCTAAAACTGCAGACAATGCGAAAACTTTCCCACCCGCGAGGGCAAATCCTGCCGTCATAATTATTATTACCAGAAGCTGATAACTGATGATTTTAATGACTGTAGAGCGTTTTCCATCTGTCACAGCCAACTCCATACACAACAGGGCAGGGATTATATATAGCGAACCTCATTAAATCAAGGAAGATTAAATTCAGCCCACGGTTTTTTGACGCCGGCCAACTGACCGCAGCCTGGTCTACCACGCCCTTGATTTTGGCTTAAAATATCTAAATCCGGACTATGAAAACAGCATTATTCTTATTTTACGAAAATAGCAGACCCATTACTTGTCGCTTATAGGTTTAACCTACAGTTTAATATACTCGGCGACCGCCTTAATTCGCAACCGGCGTATCGCCTCACCGATATGCGCACCTTTAAGCTCCCCATTCAAAATAGACGATGTGTCAACCGATGAGGC
>CAIKYI010000797.1 GCA_903831545.1 uncultured Methylobacter sp.
ATAAAGTTACAAGGTAAAGTCGACTCGTTTGATCAGTATGTGGTGATGCTGAAAAATACCTCAAGTCAAATGGTTTATAAGCACGCCATATCGACCATAGTGCCAAGTAAGGCTGTAAAAATGACGCATGACCAAGAATCTACCGAAGAATGATTAAAGACCAAGCTACGCGTGCTTCATTTCAGTCAAGTTTACAGAACATCTGTTGGTACAGGAACAGTATAATTTTTATTATAACAACGTCTCTTGAGGTAGTTAGTTGATTGATCGTCCCGAATCAGGTGAGCGGGCGGTACTCGTTCATCTGACACTTCGTTCCAGATATGAAGATCTTTTAGAATTAAAAGAATTGGCCAAGTCGGCCGGAACTGATCCTGTTTATGTGGTAACAGGCACTCGCAAAAAACCCGATCCAAAATTTTTCGTCGGTAAAGGAAAACTTGAAGAGCTTAAAAGCATTATCGAAAGCTACCAAGCCGACATAGTCTTGTTTAATCATCCACTTTCACCCAGTCAGGAAAGAAATCTTGAGGGCTATTTAGGCGTTCGGGTGGTCGATAGAAATGGCTTGATTCTCGATATTTTCGCTCAGCGCGCACAAACCTTTGAAGGTAAATTACAGGTTGAGTTGGCGCAACTACAACATTTATCTACCCGATTGGTCCGGGGGTGGACGCATTTGGAGCGTCAAAAAGGAGGTATCGGCCTTCGTGGCCCAGGTGAAACACAGCTGGAAACTGACAGGCGCTTGTTGGGTTTGCGCATAAATCAGATTCAGCAACGTCTGGATAAAGTCGAAAAGCAACGACATCAAGGGCGCAGTAAAAGAAAAAAAGCCGAAGTTCCGTCGGTTTCTTTGGTGGGTTACACCAATGCCGGCAAATCAACTTTGTTTAACAAACTGACCGGCGCCGATATTTACGTCGCTGATCAACTGTTTGCCACGCTGGACCCGACCTTGCGTAACTGTCAACTGCCCAATAACAGCGAAGTAGTTCTGGCTGACACTGTGGGGTTTATTCGGCATCTGCCACATGAGTTGGTCGCGGCATTTAAATCTACGTTGCAGGAAGCCAGTGAAGCGGATTTACTGTTACATGTTATTGATGCCAGTAATGATGATCGGGTTGAGACGATATACCAGGTCAATCAGGTTCTTGAAGATATCGAGGCCAGTGAGGTTAGGCAACTTGAGGTTTTTAACAAAATAGATTTACTGGAGGATATTCAGCCGAAGATTGATCGGGACGATGCCGGTAATCCGGTTCGGGTATGGATTTCTGCCGAAACCGGAATCGGGGTCGATTTGCTCTTTCAGGCCTTGGCCGAAATATTTTCAAATACAAAAGTTAAAAGAAAGTGTCATTTACTGCCCGACCAAGGTGACATAAGAGCCAAGTTATTCACGTGTGCCACAATAATCAGCGAAACAAGTGATGACTATGGCAACTGTGAATTGGTTATTGAGCTTGATACCAAATATTTGGGCTTGCTGAAATCGGTTGAGACTGAAGAAATAGTATAAATTTGTGGTAAATGGTTAAAGAGATAGGAGGCATGGCATGGTTTTCGCCCTGTTCCTTTCGCCTTTCGCTGTTATTTACGATAGAATGTTAAACATCAATTGGTATGTTTAAGTAATCCAACTTATGGAGCAAAAGTATGTCCTGGAATGAGCCTGGTGGCGATAATAAAGACCCTTGGAGCGGTCGTGGAGACCAAAAAGGCCCACCCGATCTTGACGAAGCAATACGTTCCTTGCAAGAGAAGCTGGGCGGTTTTTTTGGCGGCGGCAAAGACAGTGATGGTAGTTCTTCCGGTATTCCTCCCTTAAAAAGTATTGGTTTGGTAGCGGTTGGAGCAGTCGTATTATGGGGATTGAGCGGTTTTTATATTATCGATGAGGGTACTCATGGTGTTGAAACCCGGTTTGGCAAATATGTGGCAACAACCCAGTCAGGTTTGAACTGGCATTTTCCTGCACCTATCGAACGGGTTGATGTGGTTGATGTTAAACAACAACGCTACATCGAAGTCGGTTACCGTAGCGGTGGCAGTGAGCAGACATTGGGCTCAGTGCCTAAAGAAGCATTAATGCTGACCAAAGATGAAAACATCGTTGATATTCGTTTGGCTGTACAGTATCAGGTGAAAGATGCAAAGGAGTTTATATTCAATATAGTTAATCCTGCCGCTACCTTGAAACAAGTTACAGAAAGCACACAGCGTGGTGTTATTGGCAGTAGCGAAATGGACTTTGTGTTGACTGAGGGTCGTAGTGAAATCGTAGCCCAGATTAAAAAAGAAATTCAGGATGTTATGGATAGTTATAAATCCGGTGTCCAGATTACCAGTGTCAACCTGCAAGATGCACAGCCGCCTGAACCTGTTCAAAACGCTTTTGAAGATGCGATTAAAGCGCGTGAAGACGAGCAGCGCTTGATTAATGAAGCTGAAGCTTACTCAAATGATGTGGTGCCGAAAGCACGAGGCGCTGCAGCCAGAAAAATCCAGGAAGCCGAAGGCTATAAGGAGCAGGTTATCGCTCAGGCGCAAGGTGAGTCCAGCCGGTTTTCACAATTGCTGACCGAATATAGTAAAGCACCGGATGTAACCAGAAAACGCCTTTATATCGAATCAATGGAATCAGTCTTGTCTGATACCAACACGGTGATGGTTGATGTTAAAGGCAGTAATAACATGCTTTATTTACCCTTGGATAAAATGATGCAGCATCTGCCTTCTATACAACAAGCTAATGTTCCTCAAAACTCTGTAGAACAGACGCCTCAAACAGCAGTTGAATCTACACAGGTACCGGTTGTGCGAACAACAACGCGTGGCCGTGACCAAAGGGGACGCTAATGACTCAAAATAAATTATGGGTAAGTCTGGGCGCAGTGCTTTTTATTGGCATGATGTGCATATTTACTGTCAGTGAAACTGAAAAGGCAATCAAATTTCGCCTGGGTGAGATCGTAAAAAACGACTACGAGCCTGGCTTGCATTTTAAATGGCCGTTTATCAACAACGTTAAAAAGTTTGATAAACGCATTCAAACCATGGACGCTAAACCGGAACGGTTTTTAACAGCCGAAAAGAAAAATGTTATTGTAGATTCTTTTGTTAAATGGCGTATTGGTGATGTTACTACGTTTTATACTGTGGTTGCCGGTGACGTTGATCAGGCGAATTTACGGTTGGATCAAATTGTTAAAGATGCTTTCCGTGGTGAATTTGGCAAGCGAAATATCAAACAGCTTTTGTCTACAGACCGTCAGGCTATACGTGAGATTTTGATTAAAAATGCCAAGCCGCTTGCTGCCGATTTGGGCATGGAAATTGTTGACGTTCAGGTCATGCGTATAGATTTACCGGATGAAGTCAGTAGTTCGGTGTTCCGTAGAATGGAAGCAGAACGTGAACGAGTCGCCCGTGAATTTCGCTCCCAGGGTGCGGAAGCGGCTGAAAGAATCCGTGCCGATGCCGACAGACAAAGGGTTGTTACTATGGCGAATGCGTTTAAGGATGCTGAAATCCTGCGAGGCGAAGGCGATGCAAAGTCTGCGGACATTTACGCACAAGCCTACGGAGCAGATACTGAATTCTTTACTTTTTATCGCAGTTTGAATGCTTATAAAAAGACTTTTTCGAGCTCGAGCATGATGGTGCTTGATCCCGATTCTGATTTCTTTAAGTATTTTAAACAGCAAAAATAATCAAGGTTCAACGTTCAAAGTATGTTTGATACTTTGAACCTGTAACTTCTGAGTTATTAACACAAAATTCCCTTACCGGAAAATCGTAACCAACGCTCCGCATGCGGGGCGTTTTGTTTGAGTGGACATACAAAACATGCAACAAAAAGATTCCTGGCTTTTGCCTGAAGGCATAGATGAGGTTTTGCCGGAAGAGGCTAAGCGTCTTGAAAGTTTGCGCAGTAAAATACTGAAAACCTTTGCTTGCTGGGGCTATGAACTAGTTATTCCGCCCTTTATAGACTATCTGGATTCATTATTGACTGGATCAGGACATGACCTGGAATTGCAAACATTTAAACTGACTGATCAGATTAGTGGCGAAATGCTTGGGGTAAGGGCGGATATGACGCCACAGGTTGCGCGAATCGATGCCCATAATATTAATGCTGACTGGCCGACGCGACTATGTTACGCCGGTACCGTACTTCACACCAAAGGTGATCCGCTCGAAAAAACCCGATGTCCCATGCAAATAGGGGCTGAATTGTACGGTCACGCCGGCAAAGAAAGTGACGTAGAAGTTATCTGCTTGATGCTGGAAATGTTGGCAATAATCGGATTACAAAATGTGCATCTGGATTTAGGCCATGTTGGTATCTATCGGGCCCTATCAAAGCAGGCCGGCTTGGATAAAGCGCAGGAAGCCGAGTTATTTGATGTGCTGCAACGTAAGGCCAGACCGGAACTTGCAGAATTGATGGCCCGTTACAGTATCGATAATGAGCTAAAGGCTATGTTTTTAAAATTGCCGGAGCTAAACGGCGGTAAGGACGTTCTTGCCAAAGCCAAAGTGGTTTTATTAACAGCAAATAGCGAAGTTAAAAAGGCTTTAGCCGATTTGGAAGCCATTGCTGAAAAATTGACAGGCGGTTTCCCCTCGTTACCGATCAGTTTCGATTTGGCTGAATTACGTGGTTATCATTACCACACAGGGGTGGTATTTGCCGCTTTCGTTCCTTCAGTTGGTCGAGAGATTGCCCGAGGTGGACGTTATGATAACATTGGCGCCATTTTTGGACGTGCGCGTCCTGCAACCGGATTTAGTGCGGATTTAAAAGTGTTGTCAGCACTGGGTAAAACAGCCTACACACAAGAATTAACAACCCTGATTTTCGCTCCTTATGTTGACGATGCTGCGCTGACGCAAAAAATCAGGGATTTGCGGGCACAGGGTCTGGCAGTAGTTCAACAATTACCGGGGCAAGCCGGGACTGCACAGGACTTTAAGTGCACTTCTGTCTTGGAACAAGATTATCAAAACTGGGTCGTTAAACCCTTAGCAAGCTTGGAATAATTATGGGAAAAAATGTTGTAGTCATCGGTACTCAATGGGGTGACGAAGGAAAAGGTAAGCTGGTTGATTTGTTAACCGAGCAAGCAGAAGCCGTCATTCGTTTTCAGGGTGGTCACAATGCGGGGCACACACTGGTTATACAAGGCGAAAAGACTGTTTTACATCTTATTCCTTCCGGTATTCTTCGTGAAAATGTCCAGTGCATGATTGGTAATGGCGTAGTTTTATCGCCAAACGCTCTAATGGAAGAAATTGAGTTTCTGGAAAAAGCCGGTATTAATGTTAGAAACAGGTTATTGATCAGTGAAGCGTGTACGCTGATTTTACCGGTTCATGTAGCGATTGATCAGGCGCGTGAGAAAGCCCGTGGCAGCAAAGCGATTGGAACCACCGGTCGAGGCATCGGCCCGGCGTATGAAGACAAGGCAGCTCGAAGGGGACTGCGTGCCGGAGACTTTTTAAATCCTGCGGTTTTTGCCGAGCGGTTTAAAGAGTTAGTCGACTATCATAATTTTATGCTCATTAATTATTATCATACTGAAGCCGTTGATTATGAAAAAACGCTTGCGGAAGCATTAAAGCTGGGTGAGCAAATCAAACCTATGCTGACTGATGTGAGCGAAAAATTGTATACACTTCAGGAACAAGGCAAAAACCTGTTATTTGAAGGTGCCCAAGGCGCTCTGCTGGATATTGATCATGGCACGTTTCCGTATGTGACCTCTTCCAGCACTACAGCGGGTGGCGCTGCTACCGGTACCGGCATCGGGCCGCTTGACCTGGATTATGTTCTTGGTATTACCAAAGCTTATTCAACCCGTGTGGGTAACGGGCCTTTCCCAACAGAATTGCATGATGCTAACGGTGAACATTTAGGTGTTGTCGGGCACGAGATTGGTGCTACCACTGGCCGTAAACGTCGCACCGGTTGGTTTGACGCTGTCGCCATGCGCAAGTCGGCAAAAATGAACAGTTTAAGCGGTATTTGTTTAACCAAGCTTGATGTCTTGGACGGCCTGGAAAAGGTTGGGATTTGTACCGCCTATCGACTTAATGGTGTCGTTACTCAAACAGCACCCTTGGGCGCTGATCAATACGAAGAATGTCAGGCGATTATCGAAGACATGCCAGGTTGGACCGGAACAACAGCCGGTGTAACCGATTATGATGCGTTACCTGACAACGCCAAAGCCTACATCAAAAAGATTGAAGAATTGGTTGGGGTCAAAATTGCCATCCTGTCTACAGGTCCAGATAGAGACGAAACAATAATTTTGGAACATCCTTTTGTTTAAACGACAAGAATTAATTACCTGGGGGTATCATGGCTGAAACTGTAGATGAATTGACTGTAACATACGAAGATGGTGGTATTGAGACGGTAAAAGAACTGGACAAAAAAGTGCTGACCAAAGGTGCCTGGGCTACGATTATGTATCGTTACCAGGATTGGAACCGCGCCAAGGAAGAATACGGCCCGGACAAATACACCATTCGTCGTTACCAGAAGC
>CAIKYI010000798.1 GCA_903831545.1 uncultured Methylobacter sp.
ATTCCCCATGTAATTGCCAAAAATCAGCGGGGGTAACAATTGGATAAAGCGCGGTAAGGTGCTTTCTGTAGGGTGTCAATACGCGATAAAGCCGCTATTGCGCCCTATGGCTCGGATATTTTATTACACCTTCCGGTTTTGTCATTGGTCTTGAGATGAGCTTGTGTCGTTGAGAGGGTATCTGATCCGCTACAGTGCACATTTGAAAATAAAATACAGATAACTGTCAGAGTGTTATAAAATGACCGGTTTTCGAGTTTGTAGGCCGATTTTGCGGCGAGTGTTCCCGGCAGACCAGGTATTTCTTCCATACCTGGGGGTTATCGGTAAACAAAAAACGGTGGTTTTACTATGCGATGTCCGTTTTGTGGGATGCAAGATACGCGGGTTCTTGATTCCAGATTGGCTAATGAAGGTGATCAGGTTCGCCGTCGACGAGAATGTAATGCGTGCAAAGAGCGATTTACTACACACGAGGTAGCAGAGTTAACCTTGCCTCGTATCGTTAAGCGTGACGGGATCCGTGAGCCTTTTGAGGAAAACAAGTTGCGCTCAGGTATGCTGAGGGCGCTGGAAAAAAGACCGGTCGGCAGTGATGATATTGAAGCGTCCATCAATCGGATAAAACAGGATTTGCGGGCCTTGGGTGAACGTGAAATATTGGCGCAAGAGTTGGGTGAAAAAGTCATGAAAGAATTAAGTTTGCTGGATCATGTCGCTTTTGTTCGTTTTGCGTCGGTTTATCGCAGTTTTCAGGATGTCAGTGAATTTACTGACATGATCGAACATTTACAAAACAAATGACCACCGCTGCCCGCGATGCTTTTTTTATGGCACGCGCCCTTTATCTGGCTAAAAAGGGTAGCTATACCACCGCCCCGAATCCCCGCGTAGGTTGTGTTTTAGTCAAAGATGACCTGATTCTCGGTGAGGGCTGGCATGTTAAAGCGGGCTTGGGTCATGCCGAAGTAGTAGCCCTGGAAAGCGTCTTTGATGCAAGCGGTTCAACCGCGTACGTTTCCTTGGAACCTTGCAGTCATTATGGCAGAACGCCGCCGTGTTGCGATGCATTGATTAAGGCCGGTGTCAGTAGGGTTGTTGTCGCCATGCAGGATCCAAATCCTCAGGTGTCAGGCCGAGGCTTAAAAAAGCTGAAAGCGGCAGGCATTGAAGTGTGCTGTGGTGTTTTGCAGGAAGAGGCGCTGGCTTTAAATCGTGGCTTTATCAAGCGCATGACCCAAAACCGTCCTTTTGTGCGCAGCAAACTGGCGATGAGTCTGGATGGACGAACCGCGATGGCCTCGGGTGAAAGTAAATGGATTACTTCGGCTGAGTCCAGAGCTGATGTGCAGCGTTTAAGGGCCGAAAGTTCGGCTATTTTAACCGGTATCAATACGGTATTGGCCGATGATCCATCACTAAATGCCCGAATAGATCAAACCGTTGTTCAGCCGGTCAGGGTGGTTTTGGATACGCATTTAAAAATGCGACCTGAAGCCAGGATGGCTACTTTGCCTGGACGCAGTTTAATTTTAACCGGCACTGACAATCCGCAAAAACAAAGTGCGTTGCAAACGGTGGGGTTTGAAGTTTATCTACTTCCTTGCAAAAACGGGCGGTTGGATTTGTTGGCGGTGCTGGAATTTTTAGCCGCTCAGCAAATTAACGAAGTGTTGGTTGAAGCAGGTGCCGTGCTGAATGGCGCTTTGCTGGCTGAAGCGCTTATTGATGAATATGTGATCTATATGGCCCCCTGTATTTTGGGTGACCAGGGTCGTGGATTATTCAGTATTCCGGGTATGCAGCAAATGACTGATAAAAAGCAGTTGAAATTGCGCGATGTCCGACAGATCGGTCAAGATTTAAAATTGACTTATACACCATTGTAGGGCGAATGAATTCGCCCTACACTTTTTGTAAAAAAAGGCATTTATGTTTACAGGCATAATTTTGGCAGTGGGCAAAATATCGGCTATCGAGCAGAGAGCCGGCGATTGTCGATTAACCATAGCAACCGGCAAATTATCGTTGCATGAAGTTGCGTTAGGCGACAGCATTGCCGTCAACGGTGTGTGTTTAACCGCCGTGGAGTTGGGGGCGAATTATTTTTGCGCCGATGTGTCCAACGAAACTTTGTCCAGAACCATTCTAAAGAATGCAACGGTGGGAACGCCTGTTAATCTGGAGTTGGCTTTAACGCCGTCAAGTCGATTGGGCGGGCATATTGTCAGCGGCCATGTTGATGGGGTTGGCGTGTTGACCGAAAAACAGGGCGATGGACGGTCTTATCGAATAAAGTTTAAAGCCCCTGATAATCTGGCTAAATATATTGCAGAGAAAGGCTCTATCTGTATCAACGGCATTAGCCTGACTGTCAATGATGTTGATGGCTCGGTGTTTAGCGTAAATGTTGTGCCGTATACGCTTAAGGAGACGACTCTTGGCGATGCAGTGGTTGGTACCCGGGTTAACCTGGAAGTAGATTTGCTGGCTCGTTACATAGAGCGGTTAATCAAAGGCGATGCGGCGGCTAAAAGTCATGGCGGCATCACAGAAGAATTATTGCAAAAAAGCGGTTTTTTTGGCTAATAGCCCCCCAAGGTAAAATGAATAGCATCGAAGAGATTATAGAAGATTTACGTCTAGGCAAAATGGTCATTATTATGGATGATGAAGATCGCGAGAATGAAGGCGATCTGGTCATGGCCGCTTCCTTTACCCGTCCGGAAGATGTAAATTTCATGGCGCGTTATGGCCGTGGCCTG
>CAIKYI010000799.1 GCA_903831545.1 uncultured Methylobacter sp.
GCGAAGATTAAAAAAATAATTCAGTCTATTCGTGATCATCTGGCATGCATTGAGCAAGGAAACGAAAAATGAGTACTAAAGATAAAATGGTTTATAAAATTGGGGTGGTAGGGCCAACTCGAGTTGGAAAAACGTCATTGATTACCTCCATTCTAAAAGACTCACAAAAGTTACTCGCTGGTACACCTTTATCCATTCGCCCTCATGGAACACCGACAGAAAAAAGGTTGATGAAGCATGCTGACGAACTATCAGGCTCACTTCGTGCTGGCGAATTTAATCCAGGCACACTTAAAGGAACAGAAGAAACATTTACATTCGAGCTTGAGCTGACCCCCGGCGATGCCGATATTGGGATACTTTTAGAGTTGCTCGATTATCCCGGAGGTTGGCTAAATCCAGGTAGCCGTCCTGAAGGACGCAAAGATGAATGGCTACGTTGTGTTAACTGGCTAAAGGAAAGTTCAGTAATTTTAATTCCAGTTGACGCTTCAGTCTTGATGGAAGCTACCGAACGTCGTCACAAAATTGCAGCGCCTGCAATATTAATGGCTAATCAGGTTGCGCAGGTTGCCAGAGAGTGGGCAAAAGAAAGAAATCGTCGCTACAACGAGCCAGCACTAATGCTAATTTGTCCGCTCAAGTGTGAGTCATATTTTACAGATAATGGTGGCCAACGTTACGCAGCTCCAAAGTTGCTTGAAGAAGTGCGCCACGTTTACGCGGAGATGATCGAAGCTGTTAGAGACGAAGCGAAAAAAGTGGACATTACCATAATCTATGCGCCTGTAGACACCATCGGATGCGTCGATATTGTTAGCGCGGACTGGAAGGAAAATGAAAATGCATCGGGCGGATTTGAGTTTTCGGCTGACTATCGAGTTCGCCATCCTAAGCGTCAAAGTGTAATTGGTGCAGATAATGTACTTGTTTCACTCTGCAAGCACCTTGTCGAAGCAAAACGCCAAGTTGAAACAGAGAACGCAAAGAGAATTAATGAAGAGGCAGAAATTATTGCAATAGATGCAGAAATTAAATTAACGGAAGCTCAAAAAACCGCTTCAAGTGCCCGACGTAAAATTCTTGAGGCTAAACTTGCAAAAGAGTATGCCGATGAGTACAGTGGAATTTTTAATTCCATAGCAAACTGGTTTACTGGTGAGGGAGATAAGCGTAATGATATCGCCCGTCATAAAAATGAAGATGCTATCAAAATATCAGACGAAGCAGGAAAAATGTCGAGCCTAGCCGAACATAAACGAAAGGAAGCGATCAAAGCCGCTGAGGAAGTGAATTTTATAAAGGAACAAATTAGCGCTCTTAATGCACAAATAGAACAAATTGCAGAAAAAAAATTGAGCGAGCGAGTTAAGGTGCTCTAGGGGACTGGTGGTGAATATATTCCTGCAAACGCGAGGTCGTAATCATGACTACACCTTTCTTGGTGAGGCACCAAGTGATAACTGGTGGTCACAGTATCGAAATCAAACTTCGTTCGAAGACCCAACAATTGTTGTGCACTCTGATGAGAATGGGTGGCGTGTATGCCTAAGTGGTATTGCTTCAGCAAGAAAAGATAGGGTTGGTACAACAATCAGATATACCCTGGTTTTCGAAGATAAGCACCATAAAGAGCAGGCCGAAAATGTAGTGAACGTTATCAGATTATGGCTTGATGCAGCGGCAACCAGAAAACCATTTGGGTCTATTCAAGAGGCACTTGATATTGAATTTCCTGAAGCTTCAGTTGAGAAAGTTATAGGCGATCACAGTCATTCGTTCATGCCGAAAGTTAGTGAGGTGGTTCATCGTGCATTGTTTTCCTTACCGAAAATCACCGTACTTACAGAGCAAGTTGTAGCTTATCACTCATGGCTGGCTAGCGTTGATATGCCTGATGCACGCATTGCATTTGTGCAGCATGTTCGGAAGCTATTACTTGATGGGATACCTGGTCGCGCACTATTTTTGAACCTACTGGGAACTAAAGATGAGGCGCAAGTAATCGCTAATAACGGTGCTGATTCAGCTATTCTGATTGAGGGGTTTACCGACGAGGATAAAATTGTCTCTCTCGAAAAGAAAGTTTTCACTCGCCTGCAGCCGTCAGAGGCCTCAACGATTCTCATAGTCCAAAACCCGCAGATAAAGAAGATAGCGAATTGTTTATTAATCCCTGCGTCCAAAAATACATTAACTCCGACAACAAACAGAAGCGATCAGCCCAACACAAGGAAAATGATGTTGTTAGTAGTCAGTCTCCTACTGGTTATGCTACTTATTTGGCTAATGTTAAACACTGGTTCAGATAAAAATAATTTTAACCAGACATTACCACTTAAGGTATCCGCTATCACAGAACTCTAATAAAATCCTTTTTCGGCTAGATTTTTACGTGTTTGAATAGCAGTTCACACAACCATTATGTAGCATCAATTGTTGAAATAAACCGTAAAATTTCAATCATTAGGTATGAAAAATCATGAGTGAATCAGTTATTAAAGGACTTGATGAAAAATATTGCAGTGAGTGTGGTGCTGTAATAAAGGTCAAAGCTGAAATATGTCCGAAATGTGGCGTTCGACAATTCAGCC
>CAIKYI010000800.1 GCA_903831545.1 uncultured Methylobacter sp.
AAGTATTGATTATAGCTTTCCATTTTGTTTGCTTTAGGTGTGCAGAAAAAATACTTATAAAATCCTTGATCATCTGGATTTTTTTTATACCAATCAGCCGGGTATCTTCTTGCTCTTAAGTAAAACTTTTGATATTCGGGGTTTCTGCGAATGAACTCCCATGCCCATTGAGCGCGAGCTTCCTTTGTATCCTCTGTAGAGGAGAAATAGGCACTTTTATTAGTCCAATCAGGTATCCATTCCGGAGCTTTTCTTTTTTTTTCTTCTTCTACCATGAGCAATTTTCGTCTCCAAATAATTTTTATACAAATATAACCTATCCTAACAAATCCAATCTTGTAATCAAGCCAAGATATTTGCATTCTTAGAGCTAAAGAACCTGCTATATCAGTCACTTTAAACTGTTTAGCACAATACGCTTATGCTCGTCTTGTCTGCTTTATGGAGAACAAAGTCTGCTGTCCGGTAGTATTTCCAACAATAGTCACAACAAAGCTCAATTAGGAATACGCTCATGTCCACCCTTAGCGTGAACAGGCTACTAATTTAAGCGCGTGGCTTTGATAGGCCCAATCTTTCCTATGCGTTCCGTCAGAAGTATTCACTGATACGGTGTCATTTTCTTAAGGTCTTCCGTTCAAAACTTGAGATTTTTCGGTTTCCATTCTCAGTCTATCTTGTAGGTTCATATAAATCCAGTATAGCCCAGTATTTCAAAAGGACATGGCCAAAGAGATTCCGGTCATCGGCAACTCATTAGCATATTATATGATAAATATCTATCGAAAATAACATGGTGGTGGATATTAACGATCTTGTTTTTCATTCGCTATGTAAGATATTAATTTATTGAGATAATTTACCCGTCTTGAGAGGATTACTTCAAGGCGTTTGTAATAGATTAAAGAATTTTAAAGATCTAATTCTGGTCAAGTTACGCTAAGTAGCTATCAAATTAATGTATGTGAAACGAATAAAGGAGTCCACCATCATGAGCAATTTTTTTTACAGTAATGACTATATGAAAATGAAGTTCTCTACGTACCTTGAGAAACTGAAGTTAGCCGACAGCTATAACTCCAGATCACTTTACATAAAGGTCAAAGTGCGGCCTTCAAAAAAAACGTTGCTTGGAGTTCCGCTTCATAACCGTTGTTTGAGCAGCAGTGGATTGCAGCACAGAAAAGCTGAGGTCGAATATGAAAAGGCTATTGAAATACTTGAAGAATTATTGAGTGAGGAGCCTGGCCTTGTTGTGTTCTTGGACAGGCATGTCGATATGACAAGTGTTGGTTTTGGGATTTTGCTTAATGCCGAAGAAGTCCCTCGTTTAATAAATTCTCGCTCTCAATTCGCAAGACGAACTAAATAGAAAGCCGTTAAAACTCAGTTAGGTTGTTAGTAACAATTATACAAAAATGTAAATTTAGGCGAGCTCATCGCAAATTATTGGAGAAATAAAATGAAAACAGAAATTTCAACCACCTCAAAAAAATCTAGTGGGTTAGATTATGGGAAAGCAAAGAAACCTGTGGGGCCAACCAAAGTGAAAAAACCGGAGAAACAAGTAAAACCTGCTGTTACCTCAAAAAGTCAAAATATCGATGTATCGTCTTTCTTAGCCGATATGAGTGCAGCGGAGCCAGGTTTGATTATTGTGAATGCCAATAATAGTTCGTTATTAATGGTTGTCAGGGCTGTTTTTGAAGGCTTAATTACAACACAGGAAGATAAGTTATGTCTTCCCGTGCCACGCCCTTTGGATGTGCTGTCAATTGTATCTGGAAAACCACGCCAAATTGAACAGACAATAGCATGGTTGAATACTGTTAACTTAGGCAATTCAAAAATGCCATTAGAATATATGGAATTTCCTGGTTTTGTTAGCTTTAACTGGTTCAGTGGTGAAGGGCATTTACATTTGACGAACTATATAGAACCTGGTTTGTTAATAACGGTGGAACAGAAGATTGGATCTTCTATAACTCCAGCTACCTTACACTTCATTAATCGCATTAATAATGAAGCTAAACAGAAAGATGCGTGGGTGATTGCATTTACTAATTGCCCTAGCACCTATGATGTCTCAGGTCTGCATAATATGTGTGATGACTATTTTGAGGTAACTACGTGTGAGCCTGATCCAGATGTCGACATGGCATTTTGTATAGATTGTGCCGGTATCAGTGAAATGGGCATTTTGAGCAATGGCAAGACCATGTGTAGTGTAACTAAGGTGGAAGGGGAATTAAAAGTTGATTTTCAGCCTTTTATTTCACGTAGCTTGAAAACGCGGGTAATGTGGATCTTACGTGGGCAAAAAATGTCCTTTGCTAACATCGGTAAAAAATTCAAAGTCAATGCCTCTACTGTATTACGTCAATTGGATGATTTACCAAAGCCATATAACATTAACCCAGAGAAAGCTTGGTTAGAGTGTTGTTATGAATTGTTGGAAATTGAGACTAGCGATGTTAAAGACGAAGACGACGATGATGAGTAAATCGAGGATAGTTTATTAAAAAACGTTGCATGACATCGGCGCAACGCGCGCAATGAATGCAACAAACAGCCTCACTGGCTACTATTTGATTGATGTTAGTTGTCCAGTAATGCCTTAAGTTCGCAACCAAGATTCCCCCTTAAGACTTATTAAGTTTTAGGGGGGAATTGCAACAGCTTATGTATTATGAATTTTCATGACCGTCTTTACCATTAAACAATACTGTAAATGTTTATCAAACCGCCAGTATCTATAGAGCTCGTAACTTCAAAATACTTAGGAACAAACCATGAAAAATATAAATGAAATTAAATTAAGTGTAAGGGAACATGCAGAAAAACTCCTTGCACAAATTATTGAAAGTAGAAAAATGCTAGATATGTACGAATTTGTACATAATGAGTGCTGGAGGGACTTGAGTTTTGACTCCCTTCAAGAATGTGTAGATGAATATGATTGCCCGTCCTATAGCACATTTAGACGCAACTATAACGCTGCCGTTTACCAAATAACCTATTTACCAGGAACAGTAGTTGGTGTCATAAAAGAAAGCACTTTAAGAGTAATTTGCAAAAAAGAACACCGTGCGAAAATCAAATTAGCAGTTGCCCAAAAGATACTTAAAGCAGACAAAGGACTAGAAAATATAACCGAAAAGGACATTGAGGCCTTCATTCAAAGCACAAAAATAGTACTGAGTCCGAAACAGATGACCAAAGCATTCGAGCTTGCTCAACTCATGGTAACCAACGAATGTCTTGATGAAATTGATGATTATATTGAACAAACCAAAATGAGCTCTAAAAAACAGGCTGCTTTTATTAAACAGATTGGAGTTAAGGTTTGGAGTGAGTTAAAACAGGAAGGGCAGAGCTATGGATCTAACTGACGAACAAACCGCCATTCTTCGGCACAGAACAGGTCCGGCATTAGTGACAGCCGGGGCCGGTTGTGGAAAAACCACCCTGCTACTGGAATACATTGAAAAAATATTGCCTAAACAAAGCACTAGGAATCTATGCATCCTGGTGCTGACCTTTAACAAGAGTGCATGTGAAGAGTTAATGCGACGGCTAGAAGAAAGAGAGACACCGACCAACGGAATATCCAGGTATAACAACGTCCAGATAAGGACCTATCATGCCTTCGGTTATGTGCTGGTCCGGCAACACTATGACAAACTAGGACTCCAGGAACCTCCATCTGATATTGCAAATACTGATCTCATTAAAGAGTGCGTTGCTGAAGTTGTCATTCATAGCGAAGACCATGATAATTCGAATTTGAATTCGAACGTCCTAGTGGCAGGAAAGTTGTACAAAAAACACCAAAAAGAGCTGCTGAAGGCCGTAATGTCTGAACGTAAGAAAATTTCAAACGGCCAGCCTTCGACCACTAAATCAGCTAAAATTGAACGGCAAATTAAGAAGGTTCTTCAGCTTTATAAACAGAAAAAGGTCAATCAAAACCTCGTTGACTTCGATGATATGGTTGGACTGCTGATGGGTAACATGGGGTTGATAGCTGAAGCGGCAGGCAACTACAACTATTTATTGGTGGACGAACTGCAAGACACAAATGTCCAGCAAACAAAAATGTTAATCGCCCTTGCTAGAAACATCAAAACCTCGGTGATGGTTGGTGATCCGAAGCAAAACCTCTACGAATTCAGAGGCGCTTACGCCGGAAACTGGGACACAATCAAAGCCAAGTTACAACCAAGAGAGTACACCTTGACGAAAACCCACCGAATACCTGACGCCTCCTTACCATTCATTAACGCAATAGGTGATGAAATTTATCCTGGCGCCCGGTTAACAAGTGAAGTTACGGGACTGAGTGTTCGTCTTGTTCACTGCCAAAGTAGCGGGGACCAAGCTCAGTTTATAGCCGATAAGATCAACTGGCTAATTGATGAGAAAAAAGCCAGAGCAGACCAAATTGTGTGCCTGGGACGCACTCAACGTATCTTAAGTAATCTATCGGTAGCACTTGAAGGTCATGGTATTACAACTAAAGAGCTGTTCAGAGCACCCCACAGTAAACACGAAAAAGGCTTGAGAAACCTACTACGCCTGACTCGGTGGTTAAGACAGCAATCTAATTCAGGAATACATAAGTTCGAGTTCCCCGAAAAATGCAACCAAGTCCTGTCCTCATGGCTTGAGCGACTTGGTGCAGATACCAGCGCAATTGATAACATTTTCAACAAAATGCCGAAAAAGGGTTGGAAAGCAGTGAGGGTCACTAGCCGTTTTAATGGCAAGGAACAGCCAGACTACCGGCGTATTTTGAAATTCCGGAAATTAATCGCCAAGGCAGCAGAGTCAGACGAACTTGAAAAAGCAATATCTTACTTGATGGATGCGTTACGCGTAGTTCTACGAAGGATGCACAAGGATAGACGAACCGTGGATTATTTGATGCGCGACCTCACTCAGCTCCAGATTAAAATACGTCAATTCGCTAGTTGGGAGGGTTTATCCGTCAAAGAACTCAAGCTAAATAACACCCAGAACAGCGTGCGCTTAAGTACCATTAACGGCGCTAAAGGCAAAGAATGGCAATACGTGTTCGTAATTCATTGCGTTAACGGGATTTTACCACTACACCACGCCAAGACCGATAGCGAATTAGATACTGAAAAGAAGCTGCTATATGTTGCCAGTACTCGCCACAAAAAAGGACTGTATTTAATGGACGCACCAGGTAGTGTAGTTGTTTATGGTACTGGAAAGAATAAGCAGGGTAGATCTGATGTTACCTTTTCTGGCACTTCATCTTTAATTTC
>CAIKYI010000801.1 GCA_903831545.1 uncultured Methylobacter sp.
AACAAGCGTTTTGAGCAGGTTGACAAGCGGATTGATCAAGTAGATAAGCGCTTTGAAGAAATGGGCCGTCGCCTGGACAGGTTCATGTTTTGGTCCTTAGGCATTACGGTGTCATGCGCTGTTTTTGTGGTTAATTATTTAAAATAATACGAAGCGTAACAGGGTTTGCAACCCCGTTACGCACGATTAACCAATTTAGCGTAACGAGCGTACCCACCCGGTGCGCCGGTGTTTACGCAAGGTCTTGCCATGATCGATCCTTATGCGGCACTTTGCATTGGGCGCACTTCCTCCGCGATTCGCCCTCCCACTTCGCTTTCGACTTGCTTCAGATCGTAAGAACTTTGCAGGTTGAGCCAGAACTGTGCAGTAGTATCAAAGTAGCGCGCCAGTCTCAGGGCTGTATCAGGTGTTACTGTCCGACGTTCGCGAACAATGTCATTGATCCTCGGGGCGGGCACATGTAGCGCCATCGCCAGCGCATGAGCGCTCATTCCCAAGGGGACAAGGTATTCTTCCCGAAGGATTTCACCAGGATGGATTGCTCTCATTTTGTTCGTGGTCATGTTACACCTCTCAGTGGTAATCAACGATTTCAACCGCTACCGGTCCCGTCTCTGTCCAAACAAAGCACACACGCCACTGGTCATTGATGCGGATGCTGTGCTGCCCATCTCGGTTGCCGCTCAGTGCTTCCAAACGATTGCCCGGGGGCGACCTTAAATCTCGCAACTCAACCGTATTGTCCAGCATTTGAAGTTTGCGTTCGGCGACGTTCTCAATGTTCCTAAACCGGTTGGGGCGTCCGCCCTTGTAAAGTGCTTCGGTGTCGGAGCACCGGAATGTACGTATCGTCATGTCTGTAATCTATGCCGTTCATTGTTAAACGTCAAGCGTTACAATTTCCCACTTACACTCGTTCCCAAGCTTGAGCTTGGGAACGAGTGTAAACATAGGCAGGAAGCCCTGTGTATTTAATGCAGGGTTATGCTGTTTTTGTGGTTAATTATTTAAAATAATACTGCGCTGGTTCCCAAGCTGAAGCTTGGGAATCTAGGTCTTGGAAGCTCCAGCTTCCCGACTCGCGAAGCTGGAGCTTGGGAACTCAAGTGGACTAGCGGATGCCGATTTTGCACGCATACTGCTTTATCGCATTTGCAGTATTAATTAACACAGCGCTCATGATCCTGGCTTGATCTAATGATTCTAATAAAATCGTTAAGTCGTCAATGTACTCGTGTACTAAAAAGTTGCGCAATTGTCTTGCGCCTAACCACTGCCCGGTATCTGTTATTAAACCGAGCCTCTCGGCACGGTTCAGATTTTCTATGGCTGTGCCTATAGGCTCGGCCGATAGTTTTAAAAACAATGGCAGCAGTTTATCGCCCAAGGTATCTTGCAGGCGTGAAAATTTAGCCGAAAAAGATTCAAGCTGGTCAATACCGGTTGCTGTTTCTAGCTTTTCTTGCAACCATTCCGGGGTAAGTGAGTCATGCCCTTCAAAAAAACGTTGAATTATTTGCTCTAAATGCATTGTTTCTTTTTCTACCAATTGCATTACTTGCAAAAATCGCTGCTTATCATAGTTCATAAAAGTATTCCGTGTCCTTTTGCTTGGCTATGAATGGGCTTCCAAGCATAGGGCGGGGAGTGAAAGACAATATCAATTTTTTGCATGCCAATTTCTTGTTGTAATAGACCATTCAGTTGGATTGTTTTTGAAACAGGATGATCTATCTCTTTATTTAAGTCGATAAATAAATCGATGTCGCCGCCCTTGGCGTCATCATCAGTGCGAGAGCCAAATAAATAAACTTTGGCATCATCCCCAAATATCAATGCTGTTTTCTGTTTGATAATAGCAATTTGTTGTGTAGTAAGGCGCATACGAGAAGATGAGTCAGGGCTAAGGGAGCAAGCAAAAAAATACCTGGAAATTAAATGGATACCACGCTGGAGTGCAGGCTACGCCTGCTGCCCAAGTTACGGTTTGGGAGCCAGTGCAAGTGAGTAGGTGGAAGCATAATTAATATG
>CAIKYI010000802.1 GCA_903831545.1 uncultured Methylobacter sp.
CTGAATGGGTCACTGTTGCTCTATGTAATTTCGCTTTAAGCATCGTGATTTGCATAATAAAACACTATATAAATACCTTTGAGAACCGCACATTATCCATTAATTGCAACAATGCATCAACTTTTAGCATTTTCCAAGCCGCACAAATTCTGTTATTACTTATCTGGACAAATAAATATTATCAATTAACCGCGTATTTCCCAAGCGCGCGGCAACCAACAAAACCAGCTCTTTATCCTCCGCACCGGCTTTTTTTAGATCACTCGCTCTGCACACGCTAAAATAATCCGGCAAAAAACCCGATTCCTGCAAAAACGCCAACGCGGTGATCTCAATCTCCTGATAAGACTGCTGTCCGATTAAAACGGCTTCACGGGCAATACATAAGGATTGATACAATTTTGCGGCGACAATTTTTTCCTCGACAGTTAAATAACCGTTCCTGGAACTCATTGCCAACCCACTTGCCTCACGAACCGTTTCTACACCGACTATTTCTACAGGAATATTAAGATCCCTGACCATCGTCCGTATTACCGCCAATTGCTGAAAATCTTTTAAACCAAATAAGGCGATATCCGGCTGCACCATATTAAATAACTTGCAAACCACTGTCGCAACACCATCAAAATGTCCGGGTCTTGACGCACCACAATAGCATTGTGATAAACCGGCTACTGACACAACTGTCCTGGCATCTGGTTCATAAACATCTGAAACGGTTGGTTGAAACAACACATCCACCCCGGCGGCATTAAGCTTAGCCTGATCCTCATGCTCGGTTCGAGGGTAGGATTCAAAATCCTCCCCAATACCAAACTGGGTAGGATTTACAAAAATACTGACCACCACCCGGTCTGCAATTTTTTTTGCTTCATTGACCAATGCCAAATGCCCGGCGTGTAAATTACCCATTGTCGGCACAAAGGCCACGCTTTGTCCGGCTATTCGCCATGCCCTAATTACAGTGCGTAAATCTGATACGGTATTAATTATATGCATAAACCTTAAAAACTGTGTTCCGCCGCCGGAAAAAGAGACTGCTTCACTGCCTGATGATAAGCCTTGATAGCTTCCTCAATATTTGCGGCATCTTTAATGAAATTTCTCGAAAAACGGGGACGCTTGCCTAATCCTATATCAAGCATGTCATAAAGCACCAGCACTTGTCCATCGCACTCTACGCCGGCACCAATGCCAATTACAGGAATCGTTAATTCAGTACTGATAACTTTAGCCAGTGTAGCGGGCACGCACTCCAACACCAACATCGCCGCGCCTGCTTCCTGCAAGTTCAGGGCATCTGCAAACATTTTCTCAGCGTCAGCCTGTTCTCTGCCCTGAACCGTATAACTGCCTAATTGATTAATCGATTGCGGCAACAAACCCAAATGCCCGCAAACAGGAATACCCTGGTCGACAAGAAATCTGACGCAATCAATTCTCAACCCTTCCAGCTTAACCATTTGGGCACCGCCAACCTGCATTAGTTTGGCAGCATTTTTGGTCGCAGTAACGGGCGTTGCATAAGTCATAAACGGCAGGTCTGCAATAATAAACGCCCTCTGCCTGGCTGCACTGACCAACCGGGTATGATAAACCATGTCCTCAATGGTCACTGGAAGCGTTGTATTATGCCCCTGGATAACCATACCCAGCGAATCTCCCACCAGCATCATATCAACGCCGACTTTATCAATTAATGCACTAAAGCTCGCGTCATAAGCGGTTAAACAGGAAATTTTCTCACCGCACCGTTTCATTGCAGCAAGATCCGTAATCGACAACGGTTTTAATATAGCTGCGGAAGAATATTGATTCATTTTTACAACAATTTCAGTTATGGAGATAGAAGAGGTAACCCAGATAAGCATTAAGTGAAAGACCAAGGGCTAAAGCCTGAGAATTATGCCTCCCCTTTTGTCTTTCGTCTTTGGTCTATACCTTTTTCAACTCATTCGTGGGGCAACTGGCCAGCAGATCGGCAATATTGCCTTTTCCGGGCACTTGTAAGTGCGGTGAAATCTCAGACAAGGGATACAAAACAAAAGCCCGCTCGGCTAATCCCGGGTGCGGCACCTTTAAATCGGGTAATTCAATACACTGCATACCATAAAGCAACATATCCAGATCCAGAGTTCTTGCGCCCCAGCGCTGCTCTTTTCTAATCCGTCCCTGATCATTTTCAATACCCTGCAAACAACGCAGTAAATCTATCGGCAACAAGTCTGTTGTGATACTCATCACCGCATTAACATAATCAGGCTGATCTTGCGGCCCCATAGGCGCACTATGATACAAACTGGAAAATGCCAACTCCCGAACGCGGTCAATTTGCGTAATTGCGGTACGTGCTGACATTATTTGCCCAATCGGATCTGCAAGATTACTACCCAGGCCAATATATACGGTTACCCAGATTCCGGCTAAGCTTTCCATTGTTAATCCTGATTCGGCTATTTTAGGAGTCTGTGTTTGAGGCACTGCTTTTAGCCTTTCGATGATAGCTTCTTTTGCGCCCTGCCTTGTTATTTGAAGCATTACGGGGAGGTTGGGTCATTTTTCTTTGTTCATTTTCGTTTGCATTCTGATACCGGCCCCACCAGTCTGCCAGCTCAGGGTCTACGCCTCCAGTTTCAGCGCGTAACAGCAAAAAATCATAGCCTGCCCTAAAGCGGGGATGCCCTAGCAAGCGACTGGGTTTAGAACCAATTCTTAAGTTAAATTTGGGTTGCAAACTCCAAACTTCGCGCATAGCCATACTGATATGACGCGGCATCGCTGTACTTCTAACCTGCCTGGCAATTATTTCACTGGCCGCGTCCTGATAGGCCATAAATTCAATTTCACCTTGGGTGATTTTTTCTTTGGCCAACATTTGTACAGGCTCCCATAAAAAAGCAGCCAATAAAAAGTAAGCCGTAACCGTTTTACCATCGGCTATTCTGTTATCCGAATTTTCAAGGGCTTTGATCAACAATAATCGGGGAAAACCATTTTCTTCAACCGCCAGGCTGTTTTCCGTGGCAGGAAATAATACCTGGAAAAGACCGTAATGCCTTAGCATTTCGAAGGTTTGCAACGCATACCCTGATAGAAATAACTTTAAAGCTTCGTCATAAAGCCGCGCAGACGGAATGCTCGACAATAACTGGGCATCGTTATGCATGGCTTTTTCACAATCACTATCCAGCTTAAATCCAAGTTTTACGGCAAAACGGACAGCCCTTAACATACGCACAGGGTCTTCACGAAAACGCATATCCGGATCGCCGATGAGCTTAAGCGTACCGGTTTTATGATCAGCCATGCCGCCGACATAATCGACTACCGAAAAATCCCTGATATTGTAATACAAGGCATTAACTGTAAAATCCCTGCGCCAAACATCTTCCTCAATCGTCCCGTAGACATTATCCCGCAACAATCGCCCTTCCTTGTTAAGCACCTGGTTGTCGTTTTGTTCTTCGCCCACACCTCGAAAAGTTGCTACCTCAATGATTTCACGACCAAAATGCACATGTGCGAGACGAAATCTTCGCCCAATCAGACGACAATTACGAAATACTTTTCTGACTTGATCAGGATCGGCATTGGTAACAACATCAAAATCCTTAGGTTCGCGTCCCAACAACAAGTCACGGACGCAACCGCCGACGAGATAAGCTTCATAGCCATCATTCTGCAAGCGATACAAAACCTTCAGCGCATTCTCACTGATCTGGGATCGGGAAATATTATGTTCCGCTCGTGAAAATACTTTGACTTGTGTTGCGACAGGCCCTGGTTCACTTCTGGCCGAACCAATAATTTTTTTAAAAAAGTTTAAAATAGTCTTCACACCTTGTTTATTTTTCTAATTATTCTGATTATAGCATTGCTATTGAATTCTAACCCAATCGACAAGTTTCTTTTACATTACACTTTTGAATGGAGTAGAATTATGATCTGATTTTTAGCAGCAAGTTTAACTCTTGCAAATCACCAAAAAAGATCAGACAACCATTTTTTAAACACTCGCACAATCTTTAGCGTGCTTGACTGGAATTTGTTATGTTCAAAAAGATTCTTAATAGCTTAATTGACCAACC
>CAIKYI010000803.1 GCA_903831545.1 uncultured Methylobacter sp.
ATTGATAAGAGCATAGGATGTGCCGACGATAGGAGGCGCATCAATCGCGTTGTCACTCGAACGAGCGCGTTCGTACCTCAGCACATCCTATTTAGCGCATCTTATCGCGTTGCTTGTTTTTTAAGAAAGTATCTCATGGCTTAGCTTTTCTTACCTACCAATGAAGCAAGGTATTCTTTCTCTTTACTGACGGTAGCAAAGGCTTTTCGAACTTCGAAAGGCAGAGAAGTTAAAACACTTTGAATATCGGATAGCTTGATTTCTGCTTTATCTTTGAGCGGCACAAAGAAGTTGGCATAATTATCATACTTCATCGTAGCAAATTTTTTAAAAGCCTTGATTTCTTCCTCAGTAGTGAATATAACCGCCCATTCTTCACCATTTTCGGTGAATAGAACCATTTTGAAATTGAGTGGGTGATTTTCCCACTTGTCTAATACTTTACGGATTTTATCTGCACTCGGACTTTCCGTTTTGGTAGGTAGCAGTGTAGTGTAAAAACCGACCACATATTCAATTACTGAGTTGAAGGTCTGTGTTAAAGCACATTCCAGAATCGTATGGTGATAATGAGCTACCATCGCCGCGATGGGTAACAAGTACAACAGACCTAGCTCTTGATTGAATCCAGCCAGACCGAAGCGATACCCATCTTTGAGTATGGTTTTGCCATCGCTTTTGGTATATGACGGGTAAATGATACTGGAGATAACCTCCATAGCCCACATTAAATCGGCGGTTGTGCCTGAAATATCGGCACCCGGAGGCAATCCAAAGATTCGATCCATTGCCCAAGTTACGCTACCATCCTTAAGTTTCCAGAGAGTCATACCACGAACTTCTCGCTCATCGGTTCGAATGCTGCTGCCCATCACATAGGCTGCTTGTTCTTTTGTCAAAGGGCGCAATGTTTCATTTTCCATCTTCTCACGAGGGTTTTTAAAAGAGACTGTTTTGCTATCGTTCGACAAACGAGCTTGATCACGCATACGAACATCACCACGAAAAGGAGCTGAGGCAATCATATCCTTACCTGTTTTGACATCTATTATTTGCCCTTTACTCCAATTTTTTTTCGATACGTTTTCGCCATAACCACTACGGTAAGCCATACGAAGCTCATTAAGCAGACTACGAGGAGGCATGGTTGCATGAAGATCTTTCCGTCTTGGGTTTATAATTTCGGGCGTATATCCATCAAAGTCAACTTCTTCGATAACTCCACCGAATAATCGCAACATTTCTGAACAATCGTTAGTAGTAAAGCTTGTCCATCTGTCAAGAAGATTTTTTAGTCCTACAGCTGCCGCAACCTTTCCTGATCCGAGTGGTTTTTTCCCCCACATTTTCAAACCTGATTCCTTTTCTAACACTTCCAAAAGCTTCTTCATGTAAGGAACATTGTTTTGATCATTAAGAACAAAGTATAAGTCGTGAATGTATTTGATTGCTACATAGGCAATCTCTCTAAGCGGCTGTTTGAGGGTATCACTTTGTTCAAACATATCATAAAGTTCTCGCGCCAGCATAACCTCATTCATGTCTTTGAGGTTTTTGAGTGATTTAACAACAAAAGGGGGTAATATTTCCATCATGTTCTCCAAAATTTGACTATTAATTAGGCTGTATGCTTATTACGCTAAAATCTTCTGTTTTAACTCTGACAAACAGCGGTAAATCGCGTGCCGCTGTCGTCGATAAAGCTCGCCAGTTAAATAATGGAACTGACACCATTCCTGATCCGCACCGCCTTGTTCATTGCGTTTGGGTAACAGCGGCAAAACTTCAATACGGTCTGGTAAAAATTCACTACCTAATTCGGTTTCGATGCGTGCTTGCAGAGCTTTCGTATCTATGCCCTCGCCAAATGCTAACAGCACTTGACGTGGATCAGCATCACCGCCATAAACAGAAGTTTCGATTAATGCCAGATAGGGTTCACAAGCTGCCAATACGTCCAGAATTTCCTGACGCGGGTATGTGCGTGCTGCCCGACCACGCGGATAATTACCCAGATAATACCATGCGTTTAAATACAGGGCTAAAATATGCGGGGTGGGTGTCCAAAGCATTTCTTCTTTTTCTTTTTTGCCTAAAGCGATGCGTCCAGAACCATCCAGGCAGGGTAAATCGGGGG
>CAIKYI010000804.1 GCA_903831545.1 uncultured Methylobacter sp.
AATGTAATGCTTACGCATTTTTCCAGAGATATGTGCAGTCACAATATGACCATTTTCCAGTTCGACGCGAAACATGGTATTCGGAAGCGTGTCGATCACCTTCCCTTCCATTTCAATTTGATCTTCTTTAGCCATTTATATTAATCCTAGTATTTAAAACCGCTAATAATACCATAAGCGAGTTTTTAACAACAGAAGTCAATAAAGAGTCTTTGTGCTTTTACGTCAGCAGTCACTATAGATTTACGAATAATGAATGAATAATAAGCTCCAAAAAGGAGCTCATTATATTTTAGAAACACAATCATCGTTTAAACTCTGACCAATTAAACATCGCTTGCAATTAACTTAAAATACTCACTTTCCGCATAAATATCGCCATTATTTTCAACTCTATCCAGATACGTTTTACCCTCTAAATGATCAAACTCGTGTTGAAAAATTCTGGCAACAAATCGGCTTAAGCTGGCTTGTACCAAAATACCGTTCTGATCAGTATACGTAATCATTATTTCGACAGACCTCGGCACCAAGGCTCGTATTCCAGGAATACTTAAACATCCCTCCCAGTCCTTTTCCTGTTCGCTAGACAAGGCATAAAAGCCGGGGTTAATCATCACTGTAGGTTCCATCAACGGCGCCAATGGATAGCGGGGTGTTGGTCGTGAGGCAACAATTATAATCCGTTTAGACTGACCAATCTGAGGTGCGGCAATGCCAACCCCGGAAGTTGCTGCCAATGTATTCTGCATTGCTACAATAAGCTGCAAAATCTCATTGTCATGCACATCAGAAACAACCTCTGCTTGCATCCTAAGTACCGGTGCACCTAACTGTGCAATTTCAGAGACAATATTCATTGCATTTCATGCATAAGCAAAGACTGAACCTGAATCAATTCCTCATCAGTATCTGCTTTTTTCAATTGTTGGTAACTGCCGTCAGATTGCAAGATCCAGGCTTGAGAATTATCCTTTAAATACAAATCCAGATTATTTAAAACACGTGTCTGCAACTTTTTACTTTCAATAGGAAAAAAAACTTCAACACGCCGAAACATATTACGATTCATCAAATCGGCGCTGGACGCATAAACTTCTTTATTACCATCATTTTCAAAGGCATAAACGCGAGCATGCTCTAAAAATCTTCCGATAATCGAACGAACCTCAATATTTTCAGATACCCCCAAAACACCGGGCTTCAGGCAACAAACACCCCTGACAATTAACTTGACCTCAACTCCCGCTTGCGAGGCACGATATAGAGCCTGAATACATTGCTCTTCGACAACGGCATTGACCTGGAAAATTATTTTTGCCGGCTTTCCGCTCTTGGCATGTCGAATTTCACGCTCAATTTTTTCGATTAAACCGCTATGCAAGGTAAATGGCGATTGCAGTAATTTATTTAATTTGGTTACTTTTCCCAAACTGGTGAGCTGGGCAAAAACCCTGCGCACGTCTTCCCCTAATTCCTTATCACAAGAAAACAAACCATAATCAGTGTAAATTTGCGCGGTTTTAGGGTGATAATTACCCGTGCCCAAATGCACATAATTACGTAATTGCTTGCCTTCCCGCCTCAGTACCAGGCACATTTTGGCATGGGTTTTATAGCCTACTACGCCATACACGACATGCACAGCAGCTTCTTGAAGCTTTGCAGCTAAACCGATATTGGCTTTTTCGTCAAAACGCGCCCTCAACTCAATAACCACCGTCACGACCTTCCCTGCCCTTGCCGCTTTAATTAAAGCACTGACGATAGGCGAATCTGAACCGGTACGATAGAGTGTTTGTTTGATAGCCAACACTTCTGGTGAAACAGCCGCTTGGCGAATAAATTCAACGACGGGCGAAAACGATTCAAATGGATGATGCAACAATATGTCATGCCGTCTTATCGCGGCAAAGATGTCTTTAGTGCGTTCCAATTGCTGGGGCACCACAGGTTTAAAAGGAGGAAACTTAAGGTCTGGCCGACCAATCAAATCATTGATTTCCTGAATTCTGTTTAAATTAACGGGGCCATCAACCAAAAATAAACGGTCACGGGTCATTTCAAAACGATCCAACAAAAAGGTAACCGTTTCATCCGGACAGTTTGCGTCAATCTCCAAGCGAACTTCATCACCATAATTACGCATGGCCAGTTCGCCTTCAACTGCCAGCAGCAAATCGTCAATAGCATCATCATCAACAA
>CAIKYI010000805.1 GCA_903831545.1 uncultured Methylobacter sp.
TATCAAAATCATATTTATAAAATTGAACCAACTTGTCAGGAATATGTGATTAATGGAGATCTCTGGGATTATTTGTTCGACACCTTTGTAGAGCGCTATGAATCCGAGAAATTATTTTTGCCGCTGACATTGGAAATGGGATCCTGGCTTTGGCTGCGCAAAAGTCCCATGCATCTTTTCTCGCGTCATGGTTTGTTTCATCCTCTTTTGCCGCACAGACAACAACGTATTTTCCGCAGGCACTTTTTGTTATTTGATTTTTTGCATAGAAGTCTTTTGTACCCTGAAAGGTGGACGCAGCTAAGCTCTGAACAAAAGTTAAGTTATTAGGCAAAAGCGGTAGATCTTTGGTATGACAAATAAAGCTTTGGGCCGAAACTGGATTTTGCTGAGAGGTTTGGCGCGTGAATCGGCTCATTGGGGCGCTTTTATTCCGCTTTTACGGGCAACATTTCCGGATGCTCAAATAACGCTACTTGATTTGCCAGGTACCGGAAATTTTTATCAGGAAACCAGTCCGGATAATATTCCAGCCATAACTGAAAGTGTGCGCCAACACGCGCTTGAACAGGGCTTACTTCAGCAACCGGTCACGATATTGGCGCTTTCTTTGGGCGGGATGGTTGCCTGGCAGTGGATGCAAAAATATCCCCAGGATATTTGCGGTGCAACACTGATAAATACCAGCTTCGCCAATTTGAGTCCATTTTATCAGCGGCTGCGCTGGCAGAGTTACCGGGATTTTTTTGCCTTGTTGGTTGCGCGTAATCTTTTCAGCAAAGAATATAAAATTGTCAGGCTGGTTAGTAATCGTCGGGATCAGGATCAACAAATTGCACAAGCATGGGAAAAGATACAATTAGAGCGTCCCATCAGCTTTAAAAACAGTCTCCGGCAAATTATTGCGGCTGCAAGCTTTAGAGCGTTTGATAAAAAGCCAGATGTGCCGGTTTTATTATTGAACGGGCTGGGCGATCGTTTGGTGGCGAGCGTCTGCTCAGAGGCAATACATAAAAAATGGCAGCTGGAACTGCGTCGCCACCCTTGGGCCGGCCACGATCTTACTCTGGATGATGGTGCATGGGTGATATTGCAATTAAAAAGCTGGTTACATAAAAGTGACGCCGTCTTAAAGTTCTGGGTTTAATGGAGTAGCGATTTACCTGTTTGTCATGAAACGTTAAACAAACAGTCATTTATTTGTCACATAAGAGTTTTATTCTAGGCTCTAATGCTGTTCATCACTGCAAAAATCGTAGTCGACTTTGCAGTATCTCTTTTAAGAGGACAAAGAAATGAAACTGCTCTATTCAATTCATAAATACGATGTTTTCATGTTCACCTGGCTGATCAATGCCAAAATACATGGTGTACTGACTAAAGCGAGCCGTTATGTCTCAAAAACGGGGGATGGCCAGCTGTATCTTTTTATAGCAGGTTTGCTATATTGGCATGATGGTTATGACAGCCCTTTTTTAAGAGCTGTTTTATTGTCATTTTTAATCGAAAGACCGGTTTATTTTGTGTTAAAAAACGGTCTGAAACGAAACCGGCCGCAAGCAGCCTTAAAAAATTTCCGCAGTATTATTACACCCTCAGATAAATTCAGTTTCCCTTCCGGCCATACTTCAGCCGCTTTTATGATGGCCACCTTGCTTGGTTATTATTTACCCGCTTTAATGATTCCGCTTTATTGCTGGGCCGCATTAGTGGGTTTCTCGCGCGTGGTATTAGGAGTGCATTTTCCTACCGATACCTTGGTAGGTGTTATTTTGGGCGTTAGCACAGCTCTTTTCAGTATGGGACAATTTGCAATATGAAAATTTTTTATGGTGTACAGGGGACAGGTAATGGTCACATAACTCGCGGACGGGTTATGGCAAAAGAGCTTATTGCCGCCGGTATTGACGTGACTTTTCAATTTACCGGACGTCCTGCGGATAAGTATTTTGATATGGAAATATTCAATGGCTATCAGACCCGGGACGGTTTGACTTTTAATACTGAAAATGGAAAAGTCAGCTACTTTAAAACTGCGCTCGATGCCAAGCCGGTTACCTTTATAAAAGATATAAAATCTCTGGATTTGAGTGGTTATGATCTGGTGATTACCGATTTTGAGCCCGTTACAGCTTGGGCTGCAAAAATGCAGAAAAAAAAGGTGTTGGGTATCGGTCATCAATATGCATTTAATCATGCCA